>CALVHK010000001.1 GCA_944327405.1 uncultured Bacilli bacterium
TTCTTTCATGCTTTCAACCTCGTTAATAATTTTAACATAAAATAGCTAAGAAAAAAAGAGAAAATAGCAAAGAAGCATTTAAAGAATACATAAACTGCTTCTTTATATCATTCTCTTTTAGTGATAAACATTATTTTAATACTGCGCGGTCATACAAACTGCCAAATAATTCAAATTATGGTATGGACCTTTCACTTAAAATATAATCCTCTAAATTAGGAACAGTAGCTAAAAAATCTTTAAGCAAACTAGAGTCAAATCCTCGAGATTCTAAAACACTCACAAATGATTCTACGGATGATTGGTTATCTATTAAATACAGTTCTACTTCACCCTGTTTAGTAAGAACAAGTTCTTCATAATCTTCATAAGGAAGATCATCATTCCAAACAGATGTGATTAAACCCATGGCAAATAACTCGGATATAGCAGTTAGCTCTACCTCATTAAACATATATTTTAAATCTGCCATATTAATTAATGGTAAGTGTTTTATCTTTCTTAAAACAAACATATTCATATCTAGGCTAGATAAATACTCTTTAACAATATCTCCTTGCTTTTGTTCTAAATGTTTTCTTAAAGAATAAGGGTTTTCTTTAATTGGAGAAATATTGCTGTCTAATGTTAGATTGTCTTTTAAGGAAACAATATTTAAAAAATGCTGAATATATTTCGATAAATCACCAACTTCATCCAAGACTACTCGATTCTTTAATCCTCCTGTTAAAAGAGTTATATCAAGGCTATCTACCCATTTAAATTTAAGGATTGCTCCTGCTAATAATTGCTCTAAAGTTATTTTTTCCATTTTAACACCTCATAAAATGAGTATAATACTAAACTTAGAAAAAATCTATACTCTTTACGTAAATTATACAATAAAAGAAAAAGCCATATTGAACCGAATAAAGCCTTTAATCATTCAAGAGTGACTAATATGTACTATATTTTTTTAAATTCATTTTAGTTCTTTCAACATTTTTTCTTTATTTTTTAAATTATCAGCAACTCTAACTGGCGATCCATTAACTGTATGTACGTGATCGATATATTTTTCTAATGTTGGAAAGGCATTTTGTAATAATATTACTGATTTTTTATTAGCAATTTCGCCTATCATTATGGATCGACAATCACCATATTTTTTAATCTTCTTATCTATTATAGGCTGATATTTCTCCACTTTACTACTTAAAGGAATAAACCATAAGATATCTTTATCTTTGATTGTAAAATAAGTAGGTCTTTTTTTACCACGTTCATGATTAGTCATAAGATTTTCGTCATTAACTACATCAAAAAATTCATCTTTTATGTGATATAAATATCCTGTTTGTACTTTCATATTGTTGCCCCCCTTCTAAAAAATATTATACCATAAACCAAAAGAAAACTCTATTCAAAAGAATAAAGTTTTCAAACATTTTCCTTCGGAATAATTTATTACTCGCGCCATCCGTAAGCGAGAAACATTGTCGACCGGAATCATTTATTACTCGCACCATCCGTAAGCGAGAAACATTTTCAAGTTATTGCACTTCATCAATGCAATATAAATATACTATATTTTTATCCAAATGTCAATTAGTATATTCATTTTAATATACGCAATAATCTTGAATTAAATACAACTTTTACATCACTTTTTTATTTTCCAGATTTAATTTTTGCTTGAGCTGCCGCAAGTCTAGCAATTGGAACACGGAATGGACTGCACGATACATAATCAAGGCCTACGCTTTCACAGAATTCAATACTAGCAGGATCACCACCATGTTCTCCACATACACCTAAGTGAATATCCGGTCTAGTTTTTCTTCCTTTTTCTACAGCAATCTTAATAAGTTCGCCTACACCTTCAGTATCTAACTTAGCAAATGGATCAGACTCAAAGATTTGATTTTTATAGTAATCATTTAAGAATTTACCAGCATCATCTCTTGAGAATCCATAGGTCATTTGAGTTAAGTCGTTGGTTCCAAATGAGAAGAATTCAGCATATTCAGCAATTTTATCAGCAGTTAAGGCTGCTCTAGGTATTTCGATCATGGTTCCTACATGGTAAATTAAATCGACACCTGCTTCTTTGATTAACTTGTCTGCTTCTTCGCAAACAATATCACGCACAAATTTAAGTTCTTTAACATCTCCAACTAGTGGAATCATAATCTCTGGAGTGACTTGAATACCTTCCTTACCTACATTAATGGCTGCTTCAATAACTGCTCTTGTTTGCATTCTGGCAATCTCTGGATAAGTAACAGCAAGACGGCAACCTCTGTGTCCCATCATTGGGTTAAATTCTTTTAAGGATTCAACACGTTTCTTTAGTACTTCAAAACTCATGCCTAAGCTTTCAGCTAAAGGTTTAATTTCTTCATCCGTATGTGGTAAAAATTCATGAAGTGGTGGGTCTAAGAAACGAATGGTAACACTATATGGTGCCATGGCTTTAAATAATTCTTCAAAGTCACCTCTTTGATAAGGTAAAATATCTTCTAAGGCTGCCTCTCTTTGCTCAAGTGTTTCTGCCGTAATCATCTTTCTAAAATTAAATATTCTATCACTTTCAAAGAACATATGCTCTGTACGGCAAAGGCCAATTCCTTCAGCCCCAAACTTACGAGCTTGAATGGCATCTCTTGGAGTATCGGCATTGGTACGAACACGCATTCTTCTAGCCTCATCAGCCCAATTCATAAATGTTTCGAAATCACCACTAATACTTGGTTCTTCCGTTTTAATTAAGCCATCGTAAACTCTTCCAGTAGAACCGTCTAAACTTATTTCGTCTCCTTCATGATAAACATGACCCTCTTTTGTCGTAAGGGTTTTAGCCTCTTCATCAATAGAAAGTTCGCCACAACCAGATACACAACAACGTCCCATACCACGAGCAACAACAGCAGCATGGCTAGTCATTCCACCACGAATAGTTAAAATTCCTTCAGCATGATTCATACCTTCAATATCTTCTGGAGAAGTTTCTAGTCTTACTAAAATTGTTTTTTCACCCATATTAGAATGTTCGGTTACATCTTCAGCAGTAAAATAGATTTTACCAGCTCCTGCTCCAGGTGATGCAGCAAGTCCACTGGCTATCACTTTACCATTTTTTAACGCATCAGCGTTGAATGTTGGATGCAGTAAGCTATCAAGTTGTTTAGGTTCAACTTTAAGTAATGCTTCTTCTTTGGTAATTAAGCCTTCTGATACTAAATCTACAGCAATTTTTAAGGCAGCTGTAGCAGTTCTCTTACCATTTCTTGTTTGAAGCATGAAAAGTTTGCCATTTTCAATCGTAAATTCCATATCTTGCATGTCTTTGTAATGATTTTCTAGAGTTTTAGCGATTCTTGCAAACTCCTTATATACTTCTGGCATCGTGTCTTCAAGCTTACTAATTGGCTCTGGTGTACGAATACCGGCTACAACATCTTCCCCTTGCGCATTAATTAAATACTCACCATAAAGTTTAGCCTCACCTGTTGCTGGATTTCTTGTAAATGCAACACCGGTACCGGAAGTTTCTCCGCGGTTTCCGTAAACCATTTCTTGAACGTTTACAGCAGTTCCCCAACTGGATGGAATATCATTCATTCTTCTATAATAAATTGCCCGTTCATTATTCCAACTTCTAAATACAGCGGTTACTGCTTCAATTAGTTGTACTTTAGGGTCTTGAGGAAAATCTTCCCCTGCTATATCCTTGTAGATATTTTTAAATTCATTGGTTACCTCAACCATATCTTCATCCGTTAGATCCGTATCAAATTTAGCGCCTTTAGCTTCCTTTATCTCATCTAAGCGTCTTTCAAAACTTGATTTTGGATAACCTTTTACTACATCTGCAAACATTTGAATAAATCTACGATAAGAATCGTATACAAATCTTTTGTTACCAGTTGTGTTGGCAAAGCCTTCTGCTACTTCATCATTCAAACCTAAGTTTAGGACTGTATCCATCATACCTGGCATACTTGCACGAGCTCCACTACGAACACTTACTAGTAATGGATTTTCCCTGTCTCCTAATGTTTTTCCCGTAATTTGTTCTAGTTCAGCTAATTTAGCATAAATTTCTTCCTTAATGCCTTCGTCTATAACTTCCTTATCCTCATAATACTTATTACAAGCTTCGGTTGTAACAGTAAAACCTCTTGGAACAGGTAGTCCAATGGAAGTCATTTCTGCTAAATTGGCTCCTTTACCACCTAGTAATTCTTTCATGTCTTTATTACCTTCTGAAAAAAGGTAAACGTATTTTTTTTCCATATTGCCTCCTTAATTTTATGGTACGAAAATATTATAGCACGCATCAAGTAGTAGTACAATAAAGAGGCAAAAGTTTGACAAAAAATATACAATTTTTTGTCTACTTTCTTATAAAAAAAACTCATTATCATAATGAGTTAAATGTTGCTAATACTTGCTCGTTTATACTCTTCACATAAATTGTCTAAGTCTTTTAAAAAAGCATCAATTTCGCTTTCTTTAGTAATACGAGCACCACTAGCATATTTATGGCCTCCTCCATTGTAGAGACTTGCTACTTTATTAATGATTGGCCCATGGGAACGAATACTTACTTTATAGACATTATTTTTTACGTCTTCCGTAATAAAGGTCCAGACTATTACTTCCCGAATAAAATTAAAATTATTAATAAGATTGGCTGGTGTTGCTAAATCTACATGATATTCTTTAATGATCTCGCTTGGAATGATAATATAACCTAGGCCATGTTCCGTAACTGTCATATTCATGGCAATATAGCCTTGAAATCTTGCTTCATCTAGGCTACGTTCATACAAATAGTTGTATAAAGCTGGAAAATCTATTTTACTTGCTTTGATTAAATCGTGAACAATTTGAAATGTTTTGTTTGTCGTATAAGGTAGCAAGAAACGATCACTATCAGAGACAATTCCTAGATAAAGATTACCAGCGATTTTGGTATCTAATTTTAATGGTGTTTTAAGTATTAATTCACTAATCATTTGACAGGTAGAGCAGCTTGTCTCATCCGTCCAATCTACTGGCCCTTTAATATCTTCGGCAGGATGATGGTCTATTTTCATTATTTCTTTATAGTTTAGTCCATCAATTCCATCTACTCGAGATAAATTCGGAACATCTAAAACAATTAATAAACATCCCGTTAAAGTTTCATTATCTACTTTATCTAAAATACCATAATATTTAAATTTAGATACGCCAAGACCTACCGCATATACTTCTTTTTCAGGAAATGTAAGCCTGATAGAATCCCTTAAGGCTGTAGTTGAGGCAATGGCATCAGGATCGGGCCCTACATGTCTTGCTATTACAATTTTTTGATATTCTTTTATCTTTTTATATACTTTTTTGATAATACTATTATTAATGGGAACCACCCCTTCTATTTAATTAAATCATACGTATCAAGTGCAATCATTAATTCTTCATTCGTCGGAATAACATAAACTGCTACATTGGAATCTTCACTAGAAATAAGCCCTTCTGATTCATCTAGGTAGCCTGCTATCTTGTTGTTCTTTTCTGAATCAATTTTGATACCTAAGCAGCTAAGTTTCTCTATAATTGCTTCTCTAAATTCTCTGGCATTTTCACCAAGACCGGCAGTAAAGACTAAAGC
Source organism: uncultured Bacilli bacterium (assembly GCA_944327405.1). GTDB lineage: Bacteria > Bacillota_I > Bacilli_A > RF39 > UBA660 > Caccenecus. The sequence goes on from CALVHK010000001.1 coordinate 5,642, forward strand.
ATCCACCTTACCCTCTAGTAAAACATAATATTTAGCAATATATTCAACAATACGATTGATATACATATTATTAGCTAGAATAGCATCGTGCTCGCCTTTTTTCATCGCTGACTCTATATCTCTGTGATCGCTATATTTCCCACTAAGACCAAGTAAACCACTTTTTTTGTTTAAAATAGTATCAACCTCATTTAATGTAGCACCAGTTTGTTCCATATAATAAGGAATTACAGAATAGTCAATATCACCAGAACGTGTTCCCATGATTAAACCGGCATTGGGAGTAAAGCCCATAGTAGTATCAAAGCTTTTAGAATCTTTAATTGCACAAATAGATGCTCCACTACCAATGTGACAACTAATTAAGTTTACACTTTCTTTGCCTAAACGTTCTTTCATCACTCTGGTAATATATTTATGGCTAGTTCCATGAAAACCATATTTACGAATTTTGTAATCTTTATACCAAGATAATGGTACTGAATACAAATATTGTTCTTCATTCATCGTTTGATGGAAAGCTGTATCAAAAACTCCTACCATTGGAGTATTTGGTAATGCTTCCCTAAATGCTTTTACTCCTAAAATATTTGCTGGGTTATGAAGAGGCGCTAAGTTTGATAATTCACTTACTGTGTTAATGACATCATCATCAATTAAAACACTTGATGCATATTTGTCCCCTCCATGAACTAAACGATGACCGATACCGTCAATTTCATCTAATGATGTGATAATGTTGTTATCAAATAATTCTTTAATTAATAATTCAATAGCAACTTTGTGGTCTTTCATGACTGCTTCTTTTTTTGTTTTTTCGCCATTTATTTTGATACTATAGATTCCATCATCTAAACCTATTTTCTCAAAATTACCACTAATTAATTCTACTTGTTCTGGTAATTCAATCATATTAAACTTCAAAGACGAACTACCAGCATTTACTGTTAATATTTTCATAATATCTCTCCTCAAATACCATTATACACAAAAAAAGAGAATATTTCTATCCTTTTTCTTAACTTTTCTTCCATTTGGCAACCAAAGTTATGTCCTCATTAACTGGCTCTAAAAAGTTAAATTCTGTATCATTTAGGTACCAGCCAATAAATTCAAAGCCTTCTTTTGTAGGGGCCTTTGGCATTTTTGCGAGTTTTCCTTTTTCAATTGTCTCAGCATCAACACTAGATCCACCACTTGAATCAAAAGTAATTGTAACTTTTGTTTTTTCACTACTTTCTTCTACTTTTTTATATTTGGCTACTAAAACCATGTTTTTATCAATGAGTGTTTCGCTATCAAATTCTTTATTATGATAATACCAGCTGATAAATTCGAAACCTTCTTTTGTTGGTGTAGGAAGAGTTGGTAAAGTATGATTTTCTTCCACTTCCACGCTTTCTAAGTTTGTTCCACCAAGTGTTTCAAAAGAAATAAGAAATGTTTTGGCGCTAAGACTCTCCCAATGGGCTGTTAGAGTAATATTTTCTTCAATCGTACTATCAAAATCAAACTTTTCGCCATCAAGATACCATCCGGCAAATTCAAAGCCACTCTTTACCGGTTCTTCAGGACTCTCTACTTTCTTTTTTAGTCCTGTTTTCATTGGAGCAACGATACTACCTCCATTAGAATTAAATGTTACTTGATAGCCGTCTTTCATTAAATAAAAATAAAGACAACCGGATACTACAACAATTAATAAAATAATCATAACACTATATTTAATAACTTTACTCATCTAGAATACACCTTTTATTATTATAGATTATTCTTGATAATTCATACTAATTCTTACTTACATTTAATACTAATCCTACACTAATCATGCTTATTAGTAAACTTGATCCTCCATAAGAAAAGAATGGTAATGTCACCCCGGTTACAGGAATTAGACCTACTACGACAGCTAGATTTAATGCTGCTTGAATAAATATGCCAAAAGCAAGACCAAAAGCTAAATACTTCTTAAATAAATCATTTGCTTTTAAAGCTATTTTTAGCATACGATAAAAAATAAAAAAGAAGAAACCACAGACAATTAAAACTCCTAAAAAGCCAAACTCTTCACTAATGATAGAAAAGATGAAATCTGTTTGAGGCTCTGGTAAATAAAAGTGCTTTTGCCTAGAATTTAGGAATCCTTGACCGAGTAGGCCACCAGGACCAATAGCATACAAACTTTGAATAATTTGATAACCACTTCCTAGGGGATCACTCCAGGGGTTTAGGAAAGATACAATTCGAGCCATCCGGTAAGGAGCGGCAATAATTAAAGCAACTATGCCTGCTAGACCTAAAACACCTAGTTTAACAAAGAAAGATATTTTTAAACCCGAAATAAAAATCAGGGCTATTAAAGTAAGGGCTATTACCATGGAGGTTCCAAAATCCGGTTCTAGCATAATGAGTAAGAAAAACACGCCAATAACAAGAAAAATAGGCAATGCTCCTTTTTTCACATCACTCATGTTTTTTTGATTGTTTGCTAAGTATTTGGCTGTAAAAATAATGAGTCCTAATTTGGCAAATTCACTGGGTTGAATACCAAATCCACCTATCCCAAACCAACTTCTACTTCCATTTCTTACAGTACCGATTCCGGGTATTAAAACAAGTACTAATAAAATAAAACATATCCCTAAAATTAGATTGGATTTCTTACGAACAAAATCTAAATTTATTTTGCTTGCTAATAGCATAATCCCTATTCCAGCAACAAAAAATATACTTTGTTGTCTAACATATTTAAAAGCATCCTGGTATTTAAACTCCGACCAAATGCTACTAGCTGAATAAATCATAATGATTCCAAAAATACAGATGATAATTACGCTTATAAAAAGAAAATAATCATTATGTTTCTTTTTCATACACCCACCTAACAAATTTTATGTCAAGAAAAAAAATGTAGAACTTCTACATTTATAACCAAACCCCGTATGTAATGGCAATCATGGCAAGTATTAATCCTGCAACCCAGAAATACCTTACAATGTCTTGCTCGTTCATACCTAGCACTTCAAAATGATGATGGAGAGGTGCTCTTTTAAATACTTTTTTATTAAATTTACGGATGGCAATAATTTGGATGAAACTACTAAGAGTTTCAACAACAAATACTCCACCGATTAAAGCTAGTGATAATTCATGTCTCGTAATAATCGCAATGGTTGCTAGAGCTGCTCCTAGTGATAACGATCCTAAATCGCCCATGAATAATTTGGCTGGATGTGAATTAAATACTAAGAATCCTAGTAAAGATCCAACTAAGAGAAAACAGAAAATGGCTACTTCTTGATACCCTTCCATCCATCCGGCATTCCAGGAAATAAGACCGAAGGCAAAAAATGCTATAGCAGAAAGTCCTCCAGCTAAGCCATCAAGTCCATCTGTAATATTTACTGCATTTGAGGTACCTACCAGTAAGAATAAAATAAATAAGCCAAACGTCCAACCAAGAGGAATGGTAATACCAAGACTTGATATGACTAAATCAGATTCTCCTCCGTTACTCATAAATATATAGAAGAAAATCAAAGCTATTACCATCTGAATTAATAGTTTAGAAACAATACTTAAGCCTTTATTATTATGAAATTTTATTTTTAAGAAATCATCTAAGAATCCTAAGGCGGCATATGCTAAAAAGACAAATACTAATATAATTAAATTATGTGATATTTCAATACTATCATTAAAATATAAAAGTATTAAAGACACTATTACAGGTATTATAAATATCAACCCGCCCATAGTAGGTGTTCCTTCTTTTTTTAAATGCCTTTCTCCTATATAATGAGATACATATTGACCGATGTGAAATCGTTTTAAGATTGGTATTAATATTACTCCTGTAATAATTGCTAAAATAAAACCTAAAAGAAGCGCCATCGCTGCTTTAGCAAGTATTAACATAACCCACCTCTTTCTTTAGAATTATTATACTACGAATATCTAAAAATATCTTTATTTAACTATTCATTTTACATTATATTTGACGATTAACCTAAAAGAAGCATAATTGTTTCGCCTTCTGCCACATAATAGCCAGCACTAGGACTCATATAGATTACGGTATCCCCTGTTCCAGAATATTCAATTTTATAATTCTTTAAGGCTTTGGTTGCTTCTTCTTTCGTCAAGCCTACTACATTTGGTAGAATACTATATTTTTTGTCTAACCATGTGTATTCTTTGGCCATGCCATCTGTTCGGGGTTCAATATCCAAAATATCAATTGCCGATAATAATACATTTCGAGCTATTGGGGCTGATACTACTCCTCCATATTGGGTTACTCCCTTTGGATTGTCGATTGCTACATACACCACGATTTCGGGATCATCAGCAGGCATAAAGCCCATAAATGATAAAATATAATTTCCATCTAAATAAGATCCATTTTCCACTTTTTGAGCTGTTCCTGTTTTTCCTCCAACCCGAAAGTTTTCAATATATGCATTTTTTCCACTGCCGTTTGCTACGACACTTTCTAGAGCATACCTAACTAAGCTGCTCGTTTCTTCACTAATTACTTGCCTTGTTGCAACCGGTTCTATTTTTTCAATTAAACTATTTGTTTCGCTTTCTAGAAATGCCCCTACTATGTAAGGAGTGTAGAGTTTGCCACCATTAATGGAGGCAGATACAGCACGCACTTGTTGGAGTGGTGTTACTGATATTCCTTGACCGAAACTGGTGGTAGCAAGTTCTACTGGCCCCATAGAGTCGATATCAAATAAAATACCTGAAGATTCCCCATTTAAATCAATACCTGTTTTAGAGCCAAAACCGTATGCTTCAATATAGCTCATAAGAGTTTCTACACCTAAAGTTTGGCCGATTTTAACGAATCCGGGATTACAGGAATTTTCTACTACTTCCAGCATTGTTTGGGTTCCATGGCCTCCTGATTTCCAGCAATGAATGGTGGATCCGTCCACATTAATGGAACCTGTATCTGTAAAAGTGTCTTCAAATAAATTGATTGTCTGTTCCTCTAGCGCTGCTGATAAAGTAATGATCTTAAAAGTTGAACCGGGTTCGTAAGTCATCCAAATTGGTAAATTACGATTAATTACTTCGGTAGCATAATCCCCATAACTGTTGCTGTTAAAATCAGGACGACTTGCCATGGCTAAAATCTCACCAGTGTCAGGATCCATAGCAATAATCAGTGCTTGTTCGGGATCATATTTGGCAACCGCATTATCCAGTTCATTTTCTATGGCTAATTGCAGTTCAATGTCTATGGTAAGCTCTAAAGTAATGCCACTGGTTGGAGCTTCGTAAACTTCTGTCAACTCTAGTTTATTCCCTTTTCCATCAGAAAAATACTTGATGGCACCATCCGCACCGGTCAAATACTCATCATAATACAGCTCAATTCCCGACAATCCTTGATTATCAATACCAACATAACCCAAAACGTGTGATAAAACAGTTTCATAGGGATAATATCTTTTGCTTTCCTTTAGTAAATACACTCCATCGTATCCTAAAGCATCGATTTTTTCTGCCACTTCATAATCAAGGCCTCTACCTTCGGGATGCACTCTTTCAATTGAGGTTGACTTGGTAACATGTTTCAGCATATCTTGATAATCAGACCCTAAAATGTCTGATAAATCTTTGGCAACAGCTTCGGGATCATCAATTTGACCGGGAACAACAACTAAAGATACGGTTGTGATGTTCGTTGCTAAGATGACGCCGTTACGATCAACGATTTCCCCACGGTCTGCCTTTATAGGTAACTCTCTACTCCAAAGGCTTTCCGCTAAATTGGATAATTTATCATAAGCAAATACTTGAATATAAAACACTTTTATAATAACTGCTATTAAAATAATAACGCTAAGCAAAAAGACAAACCTGATTCTTTCATGAATATTTGAAAAAAACATAAGCTTCACCCTTAAAATTATATGCCAAAGCAAAAATGCTAGAAGCAAGTTCTAACATTATTTATGAATGCAAAATACTGCATATAAAGGAACAGATTTAATATTATTTTCAAAGCCAAAGTTTTTAGAAGATATTCTAATACTATAAACTGGATGATATTTGTTTATGTATTCATTAAGGCTTTTTGAATTTGTTCTTCTTCCACTTTTTACTTCTACAGGAATAATATTTCCATTAATTTTGATTAAAAAATCAATTTCATACCGTTCAAATTGATAATAATACAATTCTCTAAATTTAGTATAAAACTCGCAAGCAACATAGTTTTCGGTAAGAATACCTTTATACATTTCATTTTTATCAAGAAGTATCTCACTATAATCTAAATTAGAAAGTGATCTTAAAAGTCCAACATCACTTAAATATAGTTTAAATTTATCTGGAGACGCAAAAGCTTTCAGCGGAGATTCACACTTTTCAGCTAGATCACATTTCAATATCATATTGCTTGCTAAAAGCCAATCTAGACTTGTTTCATATCTAATCTTTCTAGCATCTTTATCTACTATACTATACTTAAAAGTATTGTTTGGACGTGCAAGTTCTCTTGGAATAGCATTATAAATTTGGCTATTTTTAATTCCTTCGCTATTTAGAGTATACTTATTCATGTCTGCTAAATAGGCGGTAATAATTTGCTCTTGTAAAGAGAAATCAACATGAGATATATTACAATCATTACTAATAAAATTGTTTACCAATGCTGGCATTCCCCCTAAAACAAGATATTTTTTGTATAAGTCTAGAGCTAATTCATGAATAGACTCAATTAGCTTTTCGTTTGTTTGATAATGTTTTTTGATTTCCTCAATTAACATGTTTTTATTTAACGCCATTAAATATTCTTCAAAATCCATAGGATATAAATATTTAATGTTTACTTTACCTACTGGAAATGAGGATTTAAATCGGTTTATCTTCACCCCTAATAAAGATCCTGCACATACTATCTTAAATGGTTTATCACTTTCACAAAAATATTTTAAAGAAGTAATTGCTCTTTCACTAACTTGTATCTCATCAAAAAATATAATCGTGTTTTCGGGATCAATAACGACATTTTTAATAATCTCTATTTTTTCAATAATAGAATCGGGATTGATTGTTTCTTCAAAAATGCTAGCGATTTCTTCTTCTTTATCTAAATTAAAATATAAATAATGTTCGAAATTGTTTTTACAAAATTCTTCCAATATATAAGTTTTTCCTGTTTGTCTTGCCCCTATTAACATCAGGGGCATCTTGAAGTTTTCTTTCCATAATTTTAAATCTTCTTCAATTTTTCTATACATAGTAATCACCCTTTAGAATATTTTAACACATTTTCGTACAAAACGCACGTATTTTTTTTGATTTTTTCGTGCAATTTGTACGAAAAAAGTTTTTTTAAGAAAAGCATTAGAAACAAATTCTAACGTTGATAAGTATCTTCAAAAACTAATAATGCTTTTTTTACAAAATAATTATCTGATCTAATTGGTAAATCCAAGCTTTTCAGTTCCTTAATCATTTCGTTTATATCTTTGTTACTATGGCATTCATACTCGATAAAAATATATTTATCATTTACGAGTTGAATGCATAATTCCATATGATTATTGGTATAAATGATACATGAATCGTGGATATTTATTAATTCTTTATAGTGAATGAATGTCATAAAAAGGTATGCATCTTTTTCGTTTTCTATTTTACACTGTACTTTCCCCTGCTCTAGAATATCGCCATTAGATGCAAACTTTTTATATTTATATACAAGTTTTCTTTCTACATGATTTTCTTCTGTAACTTTTCTAATTAGTACACAATTTTGCAATAATTCTAACTCAGGAGTTGCGAAAATATCTATACTGGTGGGTATCATGTAAATATCGTCAATATTATATTTTTCCTTTACTAAAAAGCCTTTTTCTAATAGGATTTGATGTAATTTGGGGTAAGTAGTATCTACTAAAACGCTAAGCTCTTTTTCTAGCTTCATATTAACTGATTTTCGCTTTCATCATAGTTTTATAAACTTTTTTCAATACTTCTTTTTTATCATGATTCATATCAATGAAGTTGACATGCAATTGGTAGCCACTGTCAAAGCTAAATAACAACTCTACTTTGCCGGGCTTAAAGTTAATCGCGCTAGTAGAAATGGATACATATGGGATTATATGAATCTTTTTGTAGTAGACTGCTAGAGTATCTCGATCAAACAAAATCATTTTCTTATCCGTAAATACGACATAATCTTTACTATTTTTATAACCAATTAAAATAGTCTCGTTATCTTCAACATACTCTTTTGTATAATCCGGTAGTTTGTCTTCATAAACTTCAGTCTTAAAATCAAAATATTTTGATAGTTCTTTAAACTTAATATACGCCATAATAACACTTCCTAACTTAATTACAGTATATCATACTTTAGAAAAGAAAAAAAGAATATATTTCAATTCTTTTTTAAAATCAATTTATTAAGATATTTAGAACTTCTTTTATAGCACAAATAACATCTTCGTAATTAATATCTTTTGCATAAGCATTTTTCGTTCGATAGACTATCCATCTTTCTTTCATATTAAGATCTAATTCAAGCTCTCTTATTACTATGCTAAATTCATTTAAATCAAGATTTGTTTTACGAATGTTAAAAGTATTGTATACTGCTCGCTTTAGTTTGCGTTTATCTAGCTCTTTTATTTTTCGATTCATTAAAATATATATATCATAATAGTCTTTTAACCTTGTATTCAAAGTTCCATTACATATAATGGCATGGATTTTTTCTGCTAAAATGCTTTCTATATTATATGCCATAATAAGTGTCTTGCTATCATCAAAAATGGATTTATAATAGTATTTTATTTCTCTTGGTGTAATTATATCTCCTGCTGTGATGTCTATAGAAAGATAGGTTTTATTGTTTTCTAATTTAGCTAAAATATTTACTTTAAAGCCTTGATATTCTTTAGTTAAAGCGATCTTTTTAACTGATATAACTTCAAATACAACTCCATCTTTTATATCTATACTTAATATTTCAGCAAATATTTTTTGCACTACTCTTTGCGTTAGAGGAATACCCTTTAATGTCACATCCATATCTTTAGTAGTTCTTTCATCATCACCAATGATAGAAGTAAGCAATAATCCTCCTTTTAAAATAATTTGTCCCTGATATTTACTTTTGGATATTCTATCTAAAATACGTTCAAAATAAAATAACTGAAAATAATGTTGCGATTTATCACTATTTCCTAATGATTTTTTAGAAACTAAACTTTTTAATTTAGTATAATTCACTTATAATAAAATCTCCATATATTCTCTCACTTTTTTATCAACTCCTAACTTTTTTGCATATTTCATTAATTTATGTAAGTCTTTAGAATTCATTTTTGCATATTCTTGTAATGCTTTTGTAAAAATTTCTATATCTATCTTATTTTTATTTTTAATAATATCACAAATAGTTCTTTCAATATCATAAACTTTTAACTTCATTCCAAAAGGTGATTCTAGTTCGATTACACCTAAATTAATATATTCCATTTTACTATAATGCAAATCTACATTTTCTTTGTTTTTATAGCAATTACCATACCCATATGGTACAGTAACATCATAAATAAGGGGTGTTCTATCACTTAAGTTATGTAGATACAAAGCTGTAGCATGAGAAAAAACTGCTTTTTTACATTTTGATAAAACAACATAAAAATTATCAACATAGCCATTTGGTAATATATAATATCCACTCGATACTCGATATATTTTTTTTTCTTTTACTAGCGTACTAACATAATAATAATTAATTTGATTCTTTTTTAATTCCTTAGATGTTATGTAGCCTTTTTCTTGAACTAAATTTAATAACTGCTCTTTTTTAGTCATTCCCATTACCTCAATAAAATACTATCATACATTTCATGATTAGTAAATACTTTTCTAATTATTATGCACAAAATTAATTAAAAATGTGCATAATAATTAGAGTTAAGCAAATAAAAAAAGAATATATTTCAATTCCTTTTTTAATCGTATTATTCAGCTCTAGTATAGGCTTTATAATCTCCAGATGTTGTTGCTTCCCAAGTTGCACCATCATTAAATACATAGTCATTACCTACAGTATAATAATTAACTTCGACTTTACCACCTATCGTATTACCATTTGCAATTGTAACAGTTGCAGGTGCAGGGTATGATATATTATTTGCTTTGTATTCAATTGTAATAGCGTAACCCCATCCTGCTATAGGAACAATAGAGTTGCTAACTGTAATATTTGAACTAGCAACAGAGATTGATTTTCCACTAGCATTGCTTATTTCAACTCCATCTATTGTAGCATTAGTTACACCATGAATATTAATTCCACTTTTTCCACCTACTACTTTAATATTACTTACTTTATAATCATTAATACTTCCATAAGTATTTCCTGATACCTTTAGGGCATCTAGTGCTTTCTCATTTGTAGAATTATCCATATTAATTGTTAAATTGCTAATAGAGCCATTGGCTTTAACATATACACCAGCTTGACCTGAAATAGGATCACTATTAACATTTAGAATTGTATTTTCTGATGTACCTTTTAAATTAATTTCATTATTAACTTCTAAATGACCTAATTCATAAGTACCATCATCTAATATTAAAGTTGTTCCTGCTGGTAATGAAGCAATCATTTCAGACATCTCACTTGTCATAGCAGATGATGCAGTAACAGTAAAGTTTGTTGCTTCTACTTTTGCATTATTAGGATTCCAGAAAGCCCAAAGTGCTAATTCATCTCTACTTCCTGCAAAGTCTGCAGTTACATTATTTAATACTAATGTGCTTTCAGAATTAGCTCCTGATAATGATATTCTGCCCTTATTTAATTCTACATTATTTAAGGTAGTAGTAGTTCCTGCTACACTTACGTATATAGTTCCGCCAAAATCATTTTCAGCAGTTGTGTTAGGGTTTACAATAATATCTGTTAATACGGCATCTTTTCCTAGAATTTCTACAACTTTATTAGGATTATCCTTTCCTTGTTGAGCTACTAAAGTAACATTAGATATTTCTACATTGTCACCCCAGATAGTTACAAAGTTTTGAGTTGGTAAATTTCCATTATCTACTGAAACACCAGCTTTAAGAGTTACATCTCCTTTACCAACAATTCTAAGGTTATCAGCTGTAATTGGTAGGAACCAACCAGTTTGACCGCCAGCTCCTTCTTCATTAATTGCTAATGTTCCTTGTGGTAAAAGATATGTTCCTTCATTTATAATCCAATATTGATTATCAGCTTGATTATTGATAGCTGCAGTCAATTCTTCAATGTTGTTAATTTCAATTATATTTGAAATTGTTCTGTCAAGTGTAAACTTAATAGTTGAAGTATTACCAGCAATGTCTGTTGCAGTTACTTCATAATTTCCATCAGCTAAATAGTCTATTCCAAACCAATATGAAGTAGCATTTTGTTCTGTTCTTACATTCTCGCCATTTAATTTAACAACTAAGTCAAATATATTAGCATCTGATCCATGAACTTGTGGATTTTGTGTGTTAGAAATGCCATCTACAATTGTGTCTACATAGATTTCTGGAGCTGTTTTATCTAAAATAACGTAGTAATTACCATCTCCAGTAGATGTAGTTTCTTCGGCAACATTTCCAGCAGCATCGGCAACATTTTTAATAGTAATTTCTACTTTTTCATTATCTGCTAGCACCATGTCTTCTGTTAATGTAACATAAACTACATATTTATTGTATTGTGGTTCTAATACTGGAACAGTAAATGTTTCTCCACCAATTGTAATTGTTGGATCTTCAACTAATAATTCTGTTGTATTAATTACAATAGCAATTTTATCTCCTATTTTAGCATAATTCTTGTTACCATTAACATTATAATAATTTTCAATTCTTACTTCTCTGATTCCAGGTCTAGTTTTATCAGCGACTACTTTATCTGTTGTATCATCATTTGTGATAGTAGTCTCTAATTTATTTCCAGCCTTATCAATAACATTTGTAACTTCAAAAGTTATTTCACCTTCTGTTACATCTTCTGGTACTACATATTCAAATACATATTTTTCCCAGTCTTGATCCCGGTTATCACCGTTTTCATATTGAACGCGATTTGCTGTTTCTCCATTAATAGTTACAGTTGGATCTTGAGCTAATCTTTCATCAAATGTTAAATATAGCCATACTCTATTTCCAACTTTAGCATATTCAGCATTGCCATCAATATTTTTAAATACTATAGCAGTATTTACAGGAGCAATAGTATCAAGTACTACTCCATCATATAATGAATGGTTAATTTCACTTTGTGATACTCCTGTACCTTCATTACCTGCTGCATCTGCGTAACCACTAATTGTAAATGGTATTTCTCCATCAGATAAATCCATATCTTTTGTAATTGTTACATCAGCCCAGTAATAGTAATCTTCCCATGCAGTATCAAGATGCATTTTCTTACTTACTCCACCTATTGTTACTGTAGGTGCTGTAAATAATTCTTCATCAAAACGAACCATTACTCTTAATGTATCACCAATATTAGCTACACCAAGTTCTTCTTCAGCATCATTATCATCATTTTCAATGTAATGAGTAATATTTGTAATACCGATTTCTTGGGCAACTGGTGCTTCATTATCATAAACTACTTCACCATAAGTACCATTATCAGTAATACCTTCATTTGTTACTGTAGTCTCATTTTTAGCTTCATCAATAATGTTAGTGATACTAATTGGAATTGCTGAATCATTAGTTAAACCAAATGCTTCACCATCAATAGTGATTCTAGCATCACATTTGTAGTATTTTCTTTCTGTTTCCCATTCAGTCCATGCACAAGACATGTTTACAGCTTCAGCCTCACCAACAGTAATTGCTGGAGTACTATCAAAATCTTCAGTAAATACTAATTCAATATACAAGTCTTGACCATCACCAATTACTTTGTAATGTTTATCAGCAAGATCAGTACCATGATATGTAGCATTTAGAGTATATAGCCATTCTACTTCGATAGCTTCTGTATCATAAGTAAATGATAATTCACTTCTATTGTTTAATGAATCTGTAGCGATAATAGTATTTGTGCCTTGTACTAAATGATTCGTAATTTGATCTAAATCAATCGCCGTACCATTTAATAAAACTGTAACTTCATTAACATCATCTACGGTAATAGTACCAACATTATTAGTAATAGTGCCATCCTCAATTCCGCTAATTACTGGAGCAGTCTTATCAATACCAAATTCAACTACTGTTTTATTTTCAGATTCATCAACCACTGTTAAAACATAGTTCCCATCACTAGATAGGGTCATACCAGCTTCAAAAGTTAGTGTTTCTCCATCTTTTTCAATAGTTACTGTTAAGTTGTCTTCAGCTAATGTTAATACTACAACAGTATTAATGTAACCAATTGAATTCTCAGGTCCTTCTCCTTGATATGTTTTATCAAGAATTGTTACTACAGGTGCAGTTGTATCTGCTGGCTCTGATGGCTCATCTTCTGGTGTATCTTCTCCACTATCTTCACTTGGATTTGATGGAGTATCATCACCACCAATTACAACATCTGTTGAATCTTCCTCATCATCGTTTTGAGCTACATTATTATTTGAACCGTTTCCGTTAGAATTATTTCTATCGTCATCGGTTGGTGTGTTTCCTTCTTCACCTTCTTCCCCACTACCATTCGTATTCTCGCCGTCTTGACTTCCATTGTTTTCTTCGACATCACTTGGATTATTATTGTCATTACCATTCTCGTCTAGACGTTCACTTGGATTAGCGAATACGAAAGTACCTAATCCGATTAAAAGAATAATAACGACAGCTAATATGATGCCCTTTCTTTTATCCATGAAAAACCTCCCGTCCTTCGACACTATTATACCATTTTTACAACTAAAATCAACTTTTCTATACATAAAATATGTATAATTCGTGAAATTTTGACAAATTTTGCAAGAAAAAATAAACTAGAAAGCTGCTAGTTTATTTAAAGGCCATATTCTAAATGATACTTTTCCGATGATTTCATCTTTGCTTATCAATCCTATCTCCCTACTATCTAAGGAATCTTCTCGGTTATCTCCTAAAACCAAATACATATCTTCCGGAATCCGGTTAAAGCCCAGGCTACTTAATTCAAAGTCATCATAAACCAGACCTTCATCTAAATAGTTTTCAATATATATTTCTCCATTAATATAAAGAGTGTTGTCTTTAATAGAAACTGTATCTCCAGGCATACCAATTACCCGTTTTATCAAGTATTTGGTGTCAGCGTATTCCAAAGAGATGATGTCACCTCTTTCTACATCCATAAAGCGATACTTGAATTTATTTAGAATTAAGACATCGCCACTTTCTAGAGTACTTGACATCGAACTTCCTACTACTTGTGTAACAGATACTACATAAATCATTAAAAATAAAATTACGATGATAACAACGATTAATTTCACAAAATCAATAATAAACTCACGGATACTTAACCAGTCCATAATCCACCTCTATTTAAATAATTTTTCGCAGCAATTTTTAAATTTCTTGCCACTGCCACATATACATGACTCATTTTTATTTGGTAATATAATGTTTTCTTTTAAAGTATGCAAATTGTTCCCATTATAGATCCAGGCAGGTAACAGAGGAATTACTTTTAAGGTTTCATTAAATAATTCTTTGATTCCGTCACATATTTGTAATAATAAATTTTCACTATTAATGTCAAATCCAGCATAAAAAATTAAATCATTTAAAAATAGATCTATGCTTTCGGGATTTAGATGTATTTCTAGAAAGTTTAGAAATTGAAATAGTTCTTCTTGAAATAAGTTTATCTTATATTTACCAATACTAATTACACTTTCTAAAGTGTACTCTTTTTGCTTGAAATTTTTATGTAACTCTAACACGTCTTTATAATATGGAGACTCTAAAGATGTAATATATTCCTTTTTCTTATAACGAATTATTTTTAATTTATTATTTAGTTTAGGATTGTTTTCTATATAGTCTTTTAAATTGGGTATTTCATAATTGATATAATAGTTCTTTAACGTTTCAATAAAAATGCTTGTCTCTAAACAATTATAAATTCTACTTAAACCAAGAATTACACTATCGGTGACATCTGTTATAGAAAACGTTTTTTCATCTAGTAAGTTTAAAGCCATTTTAATGTAATTTAAAAGATCATCCGGTATAGAATATTCGTTATTTTCTAGAACAATTAAATAGTTATCTTTTAAATCTTGAAATAATAGGTAATCAATATAACCATTTTCTTGTTTCTTGATACTACCATCTAGTAATTTGCGTAATATATTTATTTCTTCAATCGTACAAAGTCTCGTAATAATCTCGGGATCACGCTTATAAAGAGAAATGATATTGTGATAAATATCATTTCTAGTTATTTTATCATAAGGCTCTCTTTTTTTATTGATTCTTTGATAGAAGGCATAAACTTGTTCTTTCTTTTCATTCAAAATACGACTTTTAAAACTCATGATTGATACTCCTCTAAAAGTTTCTTGTGAATTCCTGGTTCAACAATGTTAATTGCGTTGATTGCTTGTTCCAAACTTGTTTTAAAGTTACCTTTGTAAAAAGCATTTTCAGCTTTGATAAGCCCCAGTTCAACATCTTTATGCATGACTCTATATCTGTTACCATATACAATAGCAGCTTCCGCCATTTTAGCAGTTTTAACCGCTTCTTTGGTTGTATTATAAACCTTTAGGGTTAAGTCTCTAGCTGTATCAACGCGCGTGTTTAAAGTTTTAATTGAAATTGGTCTTTTATCTAATTCGCGTACCATTTCATTAATTGCTTCAGCAGCTTCTCCAAGTTCGACATAGAAGTTTTTAGGTGTTACTGGTAATTTGTAAGAATGCATATTGCTTTTAGCTTGATTTAATATACGTTTAATTTCATCTAGCTGTTCTCTTGCTCTTTTTTCATCTTCTTTTAGACTGCCTAAACTTCTTAGAGTTTGTTCCAATTTTTCTTCTGTTTTTAATAGCTTGGCATTTAATATTTCCATTTCCTTAGAAAGACGAGAAAAAGCAAAAACGTGACGTCTATGCATATCAATGATGCGGTCATAATCACTCTTGATTTCGGCAATTTCTTTTGATATTTCGACTAGAACTGATAAGTCTTCATCATTTAAATCATAGCTGTATTTTAAATCGTCTATCTTTTTATTTAAATCATTGCTGATTTTTTCTAATTTCGTTGCTTTTATCAAAATGCTTCTTTGATAATCTTCAAATATTCTTTTAGATAAACGTTCTTTGTCAAAATTATGATACAAAGAATCAAAATAATCTAATATTGTTTTGAGTTCAAAAACACTATCTTCTAAATTAAGTACATTAAGACGGCCAAAAACATCATTAATTTTTTTGGTTGATTCTGTAATATTATATTCTATATTTAAATAATCTAGGTTGTAGCCTTCATTTTCCATTTTGGCAGAAATTTTTTTGATGTCTTCGATTTTATCTGGAATAAGTCTTTTTCCCATGATAATAATCGATGGAGCTTCTTCTACTACTACTTTTAAATTTCCTACAGTGTCATCGATTGCTTTCACAATTTTACCAACTTCAGTATATTCATTTTTTTCCATTGCAACTTCAAAGGCACTAAATAGTTTGTCAACGTTTTCAAATTGTAACTCAATCGGTGTTTCAATCTCACTGTACTCCATTTTATTGTTGTGATATTTTGTTAAAATAGATCGATATTCACTTTTTAGTTTCGTAATCGTTTCTCGGTTTTTTTCCTCACTTAATGTAATTTCTTTGATTTCGTCAAGCAAAAAGTTAGATTTTGTTTTGACGTAAGCTATTTGGAGTTCTAGCGCGGCAATTTTTGGTTTCAATGATTTATAATCTTTATCTTCAAAAGCGTTTTCTATTTCAATTAAAGCATCGGTAATTTTGGGAATTTCTTCTTCTTTGATTTCTTTTAACCGAGCTTGCCAATTGTCATATTTTTTTTGCATCACATCATTGTTAATTAAAGCTCCTACTTTGTTTAACTCGGAAAGAATAGATGCTCCAACAATTAAGTTTTTGTCTCGCTCTAAACTGGCAATCTCTTCTTTATATTTGTTTTTTTCTTTTTTATTAATTAAATTTAAGACAACTATAATTAATATTACCGTAAAGATATAATAAAGAATACCAATAAAAATAAAAGTAGTTCTTGACATACCATTTCACTTCCTATCATAATTGTATCACAATGTGGGGTTATTTGTCGAGATACAGTCGCACAAAAAATGAATATTTCACACAAAAAGAAAAGCTGCTCTGTAAGCAACTTATAAATATTTTTTGAATTCCTTAAATTCTTCCGCATCATCTAGGTTTGTTTTGGATAATTCTTTAATTAAACGCTTCCCTTCCATTGACAATTTACTTGGCATAACAACTTTATAAACAACATACATATTTCCTTTACCAAAAGCATTGATTTTCTTAACCCCTTTGCCTTTTAATTTTACTTTATCTCCACTATTGGTTCCTGGTTTAACCTCTAATATTACATTGCCAGATAAAGTTGGTATTTCTTTTTTACAACCTAAAATTGCCTCTGTAATGGTTAAAGGAACAGTTAGATAAATATCTTCATCTTCTCTTTCAAATAATGGATGTGGTTTTACTTTAAACTCGATGTAAATATCACCATTTGGGCCTCCGTTCGTTCCGGCAGAACCTTTACCACTAATCCTTAGTTGATATCCAGTATCGACTCCTTCGGGAATTGTTACTTCAATTTCTTTTCTTTTCTTAACGTTACCTACACCATTACATTCATTACATACTCTTTTGAATACATGCCCTGAGCCACCACACTCGTTACAAGTTGTTTGAGTTTGGAAAACCCCAAATAAACTTCTTTGCTCGCTGATGATGCGGCCAGAGCCTCCACAAGTGGGACAAGTTTTCTCATCAAAACCACCGGCACCACCACATGAAGAACATTTTTCATTTAAATCAAGAGTAATTGTTTTTTTACAGCCATTGATTGCTTCTTCAAAATCAAGGTTCACTTGTACTAGGCTATCAGCACCTTTTCTTGGCCTTTTGCTACTACTTCTTGTACTAGTTCTTCCGCCAAAAGAGCCAAAGCCACTAAATCCACCGAAACCACCACCAAAGATTTCATTAAATATATCACCAAGATCAATATCATCAGCACTAAAGCCACTATAACTTGCATTTCCGTTATTGGTGAATGCTTGATGACCGAATTGATCGTATTGACGTCTTTTAGTAGGATCAGATAAAATGGCATAAGCCTCTCCTACTTCCTTAAACTTAGCTTCATCTCCCGTTTGTTTGTTATCAGGGTGATATTGTTTGGCAAGACGCCGGAAAGCACGTTTAATTTCTTCGTCCGTAGCTGTTTTACTGACTCCTAAAACCTCATAATAATCTTTTTTATTCATTTTATTCACCTCTAGTTCTTATATAATGCTTCTAATTCGTTAACTAAATCTTTGAAATAGGAAAAAGCATCATTGAGTGGTTCGGGACTATTCATATCTACACCTGCTACACGTAAAGAATCGATTGGATTTTTCGTACAGCCAAGCGTTAAGAATTCCAAATATTTTTCCCGAGCACCCGGTTTATTGGCTAATATATCCATGGCAATTTTGATCGCTGCTGCATAAGCAGTGGCATATTGATAAACATAGAAGTTCATGTAGAAATGGGGAATACGTTCCCATTCGTATTTAACAAGATCATCAACAACAACATTCTTACCCATATATTCTTTATTTAACTCGTAATACGTATTACATAAATATTCATGAGTTAATACTTCCCCACTCGCTTCTGCTTCATGTATCTTGTATTCAAACTCGGCAAACATCGTTTGACGATAGATCGTAGCTTTAAAGTCTTTGATTAAATCATCAATTAAATATTTCTTTTCTTCTAAATCACTCGTGTGTTCGATTAGATATTTACTAAGTATTATTTGATTGACTTGACTAGCTACTTCCGCAACAAATATTGAATAGCCATAATCTTGATAAGATTGATTTTTGATTGCGTAATAATAATGCATAGCATGACCTAGTTCGTGAGCTAGTGTAGAAACATTATTTAAAGATCCATCATAGCTTAACAATACATAAGGATGAACCTCATAACAAGCCGTACAATAAGCCCCGTTTCTCTTACCATCATTCGGACAGAAATCAACCCATCGCTCTTGGAATGCTTTTTTTAAGTCCGTAATATACTCTTCTCCCAAAACACTTAATGCTTGATAAAGAAGTTCCTCAGCATCACTCTCAGTATATTTCTTGGTTGATTCTGCTATCGTTGGGGCATATGTATCATATAAATGAAGAGTGGAAACACCTAAAATTTGTCTTTTTAACTTCCAGTATTTGGATAAAGGATCAACATTCTTTTTTACCGTTTCAATCAAGTTATCATAAACACTTTCCGGTATTTCATTTCGATAAAGGGATGCCTCCCTAGCACTATTATATCCTCTAATTTTAGCTATCCGGTTATTATTTTTAACCTCTCCTGCTAAAAGAGCAGCATAAGTATTTTTAAATTCTCCATATCTAGTAAATAACTTCGTAAAAGCTTGTTTCCTTTCCCTTCGATAACTTGATTCAATAAATTTACGATAATTTTTTTCATCCAGTCTTTCTTTTTCCCCTTCTCTATTAATAATCGTACCAAAAGTCATATCCGCATCCGTTAGATAAGAATAAACATCATCAGGAGTGCTAAAAGCGGGAGATAAAGAAGAAAGAATCTTTTCTTCTTTATCACTTAAGATATATTTTTTCTTCCGGAATATTTCTTTTAAGGAACGAGCATATTCTTCCAATTTGCTATTTAAAGTGATGTATTCTTCAATTTTTGTATAATCACTTTTTAGTATTTCTGGAATAATAAAGGAAGTTTTCATACTATAAGTTTCAAATAGCTTATGGATACGTCCAAACATACTTTGATATTCTACACTCTTTGTATCAGCATCATGATTAATATGGGCATAAATATAAAGTCGTTCTAGTTTTTTACTAACTAACGTATCAAAATCTAGAAGTTCATATAATGTATCAGCACTATTTAGTATATGTCCTTCGAATTTAGTATACTCTTGTATTTTTTCGGATATTTCTTTATAATCACGTTCAAAATCCTCTATAGATGCATATAAATCGGTTACATTCCACTTCAATTCTTCATTATAACTATCTCTTTTCTTTGCCATAGTATTCCTTTCTCTAAAGAAAGTTCTAGTTTCCTAGAACTTATTTTTCTTCGTAATTAGCTTCTTCTACATCATCATTTTTAGAATCATTACTTGAAGCTTCTTCTTTAGTATCAGTTGTAGCTTCTGCTTGATTATTTTTAGCAGCTTCTTCATAAACCTTAGTTGCAAGACGCATTGCTACTTCATTTAAGCTTTCTGTTTTCTTTTTAATATCATCAGTATCATTAGCTTCCATAGCTTTCTTTAATTCTTCTAATTTTTCTTCAGCTTCTTTTTTATCTTTCTTATCTACTTTGTCACCTAAATCTTTCAAAGCTTTTTCCGTAGCAAAGATCATAGATTCAGCATCATTTTTAACATCAGCTTCTGCTTTACGTTTTTCGTCTGCTTCTTTATTAGCTTCTGCTTCTTTAACCATCTTATCGATTTCGTCATCGCTTAAATTTGTAGATGAAGTAATCGTAATTGATTGTTCTTTATTAGTTCCTAAATCCTTTGCTGTAACATTAACAATACCATTGGCATCAATATCGAATTTAACTTCAATTTGTGGAATTCCTCTTGGAGCTGGTGGAATATTAGTTAACTGGAAGTTACCTAAAGTTTTATTATCAGCAGCCATTGGTCTTTCACCTTGAAGTACATGGATATCTACAGCAGGTTGATTATCTGCAGCAGTTGAGAATACTTGGCTCTTACTTGTTGGAATTGTTGTATTTCTTGGAATTAAGACTGTCATAACTCCACCTAAAGTTTCAAGTCCAAGTGATAACGGTGTAACATCAAGTAACACGATATCTTCCACTTCACCAGTTAAGACACCACCTTGAATAGCTGCACCCATAGCAACAACTTCATCAGGGTTTACACTCTTATTAGGTTCTTGGCCTAATTCTTTCTTAACTAATTCTTGGATATATGGAATACGTGTAGATCCACCAACTAATATTACTTTATCAATATCTTTAGCAGTTAGTTTAGCATCTTTCAAAGCTTTATGAACTGGTTCAAGTGTTGAATCAAATAAGTCACGACATAAATCTTCGAATTTAGCTTTTGATAAAGTGGTTTCAAAATGTAGAGGTCCTTCATCATTTTGCGCTATGAATGGTAAACTAATTTGTGCCGTAGTCATACCAGACAAATCTTTTTTAGCTTTTTCAGCAGCATCTTTAATACGTTGCATAGCCATTTTATCTTTTGATAAGTCAATACCATTCTCTTTTTTGAATTCATCAACTAAATAATCCATAATTCTCTCATCGAAGTCATCTCCACCAAGTTTATTATTACCAGCAGTAGCTTTAACTTCAAATACACCATCACCTAGTTCAAGGATAGATACATCGAATGTACCTCCACCTAAGTCATAAACTAAGATAGTTTGTAATTGATCTTGTTTATCAAGACCGTAAGCTAAAGCGGCAGCAGTTGGTTCGTTAATAATTCTTTCTACCTCTAAACCTGCAATTTTACCAGCATTCTTTGTAGCTTGACGCTCTGCATCGTTGAAGTATGCTGGAACAGTAATAACTGCTTTTGTTACTTTTTCACCTAAATAAGCCTCTGCATCTTTTTTTAGTTTAGCGAGTATTTTTGCACTAATTTCTTCTGGTGTATATTTCTTACCATTAGCTTCTACTTTTTCACTTGTACCCATTTTTCTTTTAATAGATGAAATGGTATTTTTAGCATTAGTAACTGCTTGGTTTCTTGCAATTTGACCTACCATTTCTTCATCACCTTTAAAGGCTACTACAGAAGGTGTAGTACGTGCCCCTTCAGCATTAGGGATAACTTTTGGAACACCTGCCTCTAAAACTGCAACACAACTATTAGTTGTACCTAAATCTATACCTATAATTTTACTCATTATTCATCATTCCTTTCATCGTTTTCTTGAGTAACATTTCTTTCATTTACTTTAACCATTGCCGGTCTAAGTATTTTATCCTGATACATATAGCCCTTTTGCAAACAATCTAAAACGATATTATTCGCAAAATCATTATTGGTATCTGTCATAACAGCATTCATCGTATTTGGATCAAACTCTTTATGCAGGCATTCAATTTCCGTAACGCCTTTACTTAACAAAATACTTTGCAAGTTATCATAAATCATTTTAAATCCTGCTAAGAACTTTTCTGTTCCTTCTTGCTTAATGCTTAAGGCTCTTTCAAAATTATCAAGAATAGGCAAAATACTCACCATTAAATCAAAGCCATCATATTTATAAGCGTTGGCAAGATCAATTTCACTTCGTCTTTTAATATTTTGCATTTCAGCGGTAATACGAAGCACTTTTTCTTTTAAATCAAGATTTGCTTTGATAAGCTCATCTTTTTCTTTGTCGATTTTCTTCCGACGCTCTTTGATCTTTTTTTTAGGTGGCGCCTCTTCTTTTACCTCTTCCGTCGTTTCTACAGATTCTTCTACGGTCTCTTCATTTGGTGAAGAATTCGTAGCCTCTGTATTCTTAATCTCTTCTTCCATTTAATCACCTACTCCCTCTAACCATTTATTTAAAATGTTAAGAACGGCTACAACCCGATCATATTCCATTCGCTTAGGTCCAATAATGGCTATGGTGCCTTCTTCTCCACCTAAGGAATAATTCGTTTTAACAACCGTAACATTGTCGTCAAAATTAGACTCACTACCAATATAAATGCTTATATCTCGATTATCATGCTTTACAATTTTTCGTACTTCACTTTCATCTTCCAGTTTCGAAATAAGTCGTTTAATCTCGGCCGTGTCACTATATTCGGGTTGATTTAACATTTTCGATTTACCGACAACGTGGATGTTTTCATTATTGCTGATAAAATCATGGAAAGCATCATAAAATATGCCATAAACTGCTTCATACTGCTCGACTTGTTTGGATATAATTGGTTTAATATCAAATTCAAGTCTCTCAGCCACTACTGATAAAGGTGTACCTACCAGCATTTTATTAACAATCTCGCTAATTTTTACAACTTCCATCATGTTAATATCAGGTGGTATGCTAAACTGTTTATTTTTGACAATTCCCTTATCCGTACATACTAGCGCTACGAGCTTCGTTTCATCTAAAGGGATAATGTTAATTTGTCTTAAAACATTTTCATCACTATATTCTCCTAAAGAAATACTCGTATAGTTTGTGATGTCGCTAATAATCTCTAAGCATTTTTCGATGGCATCACTAACCGTTAAGTTCTTATTGGAAAATAGAGTTTGAAGTTTTAGCATATCTTCGCCACTCAGTTCTTTTGGTTCCATTAAGTTTTCAACATAATATCGGTATCCAGCTTCACTTGGAACACGTCCACTTGATATATGATTCTTTTCGATATATCCCAGATGTTCTAAGACCGCCATTTCATTTCTGATTGTGGCACTAGAACAATGAATTTTATCACATAAGTGTTTCGAACCAATTGGCTTGACTTCTTTGATGTAGGATTCCACAATTTCTTTTAGTAAATTCTTTTGTCTTTCATCCACTTCAATCACAACCTTTAGCACCCATTAGCCTTAAGTGCTAATACTATTATAATATTATGCTTAGCACTTGTCAATATATAACTGCTAATTTTTTAAAATTTTTTACATAAGTCAAAAAAGACTATTGCTAGTCTAATTCTTTAAGCTCAAAAAGAATATTTAAAGCTTCCATTGGTGTTACATGTAATGGATCAACAGTCTTTAATTTTTCTCTTAAAGCATCGGTTTTTGTCTCTTCAAAGATTAGAGAAAGCTGCTTATTGTCTTGCTTTTTCGTCTCTTTTTCACCTTGCTCATAGCTATCCAAAATTTCCTGAGCCCGTTCAAGTAAGTCTTCGGGCATTTTAGCTAGTCTTGCTACATGGATACCGTAACTCTTATCGGCCGGACCATTTTGAACTTTATGCAAGAAAGTAATCATATTTCCTTCTTCTTTAGCTGCTACATGCACGTTTTTAATGTTTAAAAATTCCCGATCTAAGCTCGTTAGTTCATGGTAGTGAGTAGAAAACAGCGTTTTACATTTAATATTTTTAGCAACATACTCAAGTATTGCTTGAGCTAGACTCATGCCATCAAATGTTGCTGTACCACGACCTAATTCATCAAATAAGATAAGACTATTTTTGGTAGCATTCACAATCGCATTTCTAGCTTCTTTCATTTCCACCATAAATGTTGATTCGCCACTTACTAAATCATCACTAGCACCAATTCTTGTAAATATTTTATCAAAAATTCCCAAATTAGCAGATTTTGCCGGGACAAAAGATCCCATCTGAGCCATAATAATAATGATGGCTAATTCTCGCATATAAGTAGATTTACCACTCATATTAGGACCTGTAATGAGTAAGATGTCCGTTGATGAATCCATAATAATGTCATTTGGCACATAAGCTTCTTTACTGACACTTTCAATAACCGGATGTCTTCCTTCAATAATTTCGACTTTCCCCTCATCATTTAAAGTAGGTTTCACTAAATGGTATTCATCACTACATACGGCAAGTGAGACAATCGCATCAATTTCACTAATGACATCCGCGGTCTTTTTAAGTTCTAGCACTTCGGTCTTTACTCGATTTCTAATATTGCAGAAAAGTTCATATTCTAACTCAAATATTTTTTCTTCGGCATTTAAAATCAAAGCTTCTTTTTCTTTTAATTCAGGTGAAATGTAACGTTCGTAATTGGTTAGTGTTTGCCTGCGTTCCCAACCCCAAGAATCACTTACATTTTCCACTTGTCCTTTCGATACTTCAATGTAGTAACCAAATACTTTATTGAACCCTACTTTTAAATTTTTAATTCCCGTAGATTCTTTTAATTTATTTTCAAACTCAGCAATAAAGTCTTTGCCACCGGAACGAATACTTTTTAGTTCATCTAGTTCCTTGTTATACCCGTCCTTAATTAGAAAGCCTTCTTTTACACCCATAGGGGGATTTTCATAAATGCTTTGTTCAAGTAATTCATATAACTCATCATGAGTATTAATTTGATAGTCTAAGCCAAGCTCTTTAATAATATTTTTTATTCCAGGTAGAACACTTAAAGAGTTTTTTATTTGCAGTAAATCACGGGCATTTAAATTCCCGCAGATTACTTTGGCGCACAATCTTTCTAAATCGTAAATTTCATACAATAAATTTCTAAGTTCATCCGTTTCGATAAAACCATTATTAAACACTTCAATTTTATGGTACCTATCTATTATAGCATCTTTATTACGAAGAGGGTTTGTAAGCCAACTTTTGATTTTTCTTGAACCCATTGCAGTTTTCGTTTTATCAAGAAGCCATAATAACGAATACGTACGCTCCTTTAATCTCAATGTTTCGGTTAATTCCAAATTACGGATCGTATGAATATCCATTTCCAAGTAGTCATTCTTATTAACGATTTCTACCCGACTGATATGATGAAGGTCTTTGAGTTCTTTAACAACAAGATAGTAAAGCAAATGCCGAATTCCTTGTTTTACTCGGGCATCACTAACTGAATTAATTAAGGCATCATAACCATCTGTTAAGTATTCATTACTTATTGATACTTCCATTCCATACGTATTTTTAAGTAAATGAATAAGTTCGGCATCACTATTATTTTCCAGAATTACCTCTTTCATATTTAAATGCAGAAGTTCATTAATTAAAGCATCTTTATGATGGCTAATACTTAAACTTTTAAGTTCTCCAGTTGAAATATCAGCATAGGTAATTAAATATAGATAGTTTAAATCTAGGACACTAGCAATGTAATTATTATCATGTTCGTTCAAAGATTCTAGGTTTACTACTGTACCTTTAGAAATAACTTCTACGACACCTCTTTTTACTGTCCCTTTTGTTGTCTTAGGGTCTTCTAACTGTTCGCACATTGCTACCTTATATCCTTTGTCAATTAATTTTTCAATATAGGGATTGACACTGTGAAAGGGTACTCCACACATGGGAACCCGCTCTTTTAATCCGGCATTCTTACCAGTTAATGTTAATTCTAACTCACGAGATGCTGTGATGCCATCTTCAAAAAAAAGCTCATAAAAGTCCCCTAAACGGTAAAATAATAATTCATCCGGATATTGATCCTTAATTTCCATGTATTGTTTCATCATTGGACTTAATTCGTCTCTATTTACTTCGTCTCTTTTCATGTTACTCCTCTTTTACTACATTGTCTATTATACCATTCCTAAATTTTTTTGCAAAGAAAAAATGCAAGTTTATCTTCTTAAACTTACATTCGCTTCATTTTCTAAGTAACGTTCAGCTTTATCGGTCAGCCAAACTTCGCTATCTTTTCCTGTAACATTACCATATACAAAATAACCACCACGACCATCTTGTACTCTTAATGCTTCAATGTACTTTTCGACATTGACTCCAGGATTTTCGATATTCGCTTTGATATAATCAATAATCTCATTTACTGAGTAGCCATCTTTCGCTTGCGTTAAAAATTCATGCTTTACTTTCTTTTTAAACACACTAGCTTCATAAGGATCGTTTGTACTTGGATAACGGCCAATTTCTTTTTTGGCGGCCTCTAGTTTTTTATCTACCTTTTTTAGACGACTTAGAACCATCGTAATTTGCTCTTCTTTTTCAAGCTCAGGAATAGAGTAATCGCTAATAATTAATTTTAGTATTCCTACTAATTCATGTCGATATGCTTTTAATTGATCGTAATACATTTTAAATTCCTCTTTTCGTATATCTAGTCTATCATCTAGTTAATGTTTTGTCAAAAAAAATGTGGGAATTTAAAGGAATCCCACTAATGAAATTTGAAACATTCCCGCCCATATATAAAAGAAATAAAAGCTATATAGGCAGGATGTAACTACTTGATATATTCATTATAACATAAATAGGCACTATGTCAATACATTTTGTTCCTATTACCAGCATTTTTTATTTAAAGTTTTTTAATTCATCTATTTTTTCTTGGTAATCATCGGATTTGCAAATAAAAGAACCACTTACAGCAATATCTAGGTCTGGTACTAACTTTATAGTATCAGCATTAATGCCTCCATCCATCTCAATTTGAAAGGACAAGTTATTTTGAAAGCGAAACTCTATTAGTTCCTTTAGCCTATCTGTTGATGAAGGAATAAACTCTTGTCCTCCAGCACCTGGTTCTACACTCATAATAAGTACTAAATCTATTAAAGATAAATAAGGCATTAGTTCATATAAATCAGTGTTGGGTTTGATCGATAATCCAACTCCTATATTATACTTTCTAATCTTTTCAATTGTTTTTACAATATCTTTTGTTGCCTCTACATGAAAAGTAATATATTTAGGTTCTAGCTTCGCAAGATCATCAATATAAATGATAGGATCAAACACCATCAAATGAATATCCAAAGGCTTCTTGTGATTTTCAAGTAAGTCTAATACTTCCGGGATGGTAAAGTTTTTGGTAGGAACGAATCCTCCATCCATTAAATCAACATGTAGGTAATCAGCACTTGTTTTTTCAATTAATTTTATTGTTGCTTCTTTAGCATATTTACTACTTAGATATGACACTGATATTTTCATAAAAAACCACCTACTTTATAAAATTACAATAATTTTCATACCGAGAAGGTAGGATACTACCCTTTTTTACTTGTATTTTAATCTCACAATTATTTTCTTTTACATGCATACAATTTTTAAATTCACAAGAATACTTTGAAAATTCCACGAAAGAATCTCTAATCTCAACTTTTTCATACTTATCTAGATCTAGGGCTGAAAAACCTGGAGTATCGGCGATAAGCATATTTTTTACTAAAAAGAATTCGGTGTGTCTTGTGGTATGACGACCTCTTCCTAAGGCATCACTAATTTCACCAGTCTTAAGATTTAGTTTATCATCTATCTTGTTTAATAAACTGGATTTGCCGGCGCCGGTTTGACCGGTTAGCACTACTGTCTTATTTTTAAGATACTTTATTAAAGGCTTTAGTTTTTGGTTGGTAAATACTTGATAGCCCAATTTTTTATAATATTTCATTATTTTTTGTAATTCTTTTTTCTCTTCTTTGTTTAGCATATCTAACTTCGTAAAGCAGATCACTGGTTCTATGTGTTCCAAAAGAATACTTGTTATTTCTTTATCTAATAAATATAGAGATAAATCAGGTTTTTTCACACTTGTAATAATGAGTGCTATATCAACATTACTAATGCTAGGACGAGTAAGTTCGTTCTTTCTGCTATTTATCGTGATAATATAAAGATTTTCTGGGTCAAATTCTACTATATCACCAACAAGAGGAGTAAGCCCGGTGTTGCGGAACTTACCCCTTGCTTTGCAATCATAAAGTTTATTACCTGCTTTTACCGTGTATGTATCACTAATATTTTTTATAATCATTCCGGTTAACATAAACCGTTCTCACATTCTTCGCCGCTTTCTTGTGGAGCTTCCGCGATTGTTATTGTAAATGATTGGCCGGCTACTACTCTTTGGGTAGTTGGTCTTGATTGACGAATAATCGTTCCTGGAGTTGCTTCACTTGTTTCTTCATAAGTGATTTCAACATTTAATTCATAGGTGTCTGCAAAATCTTCAACATCATCAACTGTGTAACTTCCATCTGTAAAATCAGGATAATAAGTAACAATATTTGGAATATAAAGAGTAATATTAGTACCTGCTGATACTCTTTCACCTGCTTCAATAGATTGATCGATTATTTCACCATCTTCATAAGTATCCTCTTCTGTGTCCTCAACATCTCGACGTTCAATTAAAACATATAATCCTAAGGCTTCTAATCTTCCTTTTACCTCTAAATAACTTGACCCGGTATAATCTTCGATTTCAATTTGGGTGTCACCAATAGAGACATATAAAGTAATTGTTGTACCTTCTTTTCGCTCGCTTCCAACCGCTGGGCTCGTTCTAACCACTCTTCCTTCTTCAATCTCTGTTGAATCAATTTCACGAGTTTCGTCAGATACGGTAAATCCGGCATCTTGCAATGTATCAATTGCTTCACTTACAGTCATATTGGTTACATCAGGTACTTCTATAGATCCCCCTCCCGTTAAAAGAGGAATAAATACGATTAATGCAGTGATTCCTACAACTAAACCAGTAAATATAAATGCTAATATGATTAATAATTTGTTTTGCTTTTTCAAATCGTCACCTGTTATTTTCTTGGCAATAACCTCACCTTTCTCTTCCTTTTCTTCATTTTTTTCCGTAGATTCTTTTTTACTTTCTTTTACCATTTTCATTATTTTGGCATCATCTGTATCAGTTTCTGGATACTTGAAAGTAATTATTGGTTCATCACGTCTGGCATCATCTAAGCAGGTAAGTAAATCATCATGCATAACTCTCGCATCATTGTACCTGTTTTTCGGATTTTTAGCTGTTGACTTTTTGATGATATTAACAATGCTGTTAGGTACATTCGGCACTTTTTCTCTGATGTCAGGAATAGGTTCTTTTAAGTGTTTCAAAGCTATTTCAACCGCATTATCTCCCTTAAAGGGAAGTTCTCCAGTAATGAGTTCATACATCACAATTCCCATGGAATAAATATCACTTTGAAGAGTTGATCCTTGACCGCTTGCTTGTTCTGGTGGTAAATAATGAACGCTTCCCATTACTGAGTTGGTTTGTGTTAACTGAGTAGCATTCATAGCCATCGCAATTCCAAAGTCCGTAATTTTAACAAGTCCGTTTTCTAAAATCATGATATTTTGAGGTTTGATATCACGATGGATGATATAGGAGTCATGTGCGGAGGCCATACCATCGGTTATTTGCAGCATGATGTCGACAGCTTCACTGAGTGTTAGTTTTCCACGTTTCTTGAGTAAATTCTTTAAGTGTTTGCCTTCGATATACTCCATAACAATATAGTATTCGCCATTATCTTCACCAACATCGTAAACTTCAACGATATTAGGATGAGAAAGACTAGAAGCTGATAGCGCTTCTCTTTGGAAACGACGCACGAATTTTTCATCATTAGATAAATCTCCACGCAGCACCTTTACTGCTACATTACGATCTAATATGGTGTCATAAGCTAGATAAACATTCGCCATTCCACCTTCACCAATTGACTTGATAATTTGGTAACGATCACTAATCTTTTGCCCTTTCATTATCATGAGGCATTACTCCCTTCATTAATTTGTAAATATGCAATAGATATATTATCTGTACCCCCTCTAGCATTACATTTTCTGATTAATTTGCTTACTTTCTCTTCTATTTCTAGCTCTTCATCATTTAATACCTTTTCAATCTGTTCGCATGAAAGCATGTTGGTTAGGCCATCACTGCAAAGCAAGATACCATCAATATTCGAGTAATCAACAACATCGAAAATATCTAACTCTACAGTACTCGCAGCCCCTAAAGCTTTCATTAATACATTTTTTTTGGGATGAAATTTAGCTTCTTCTTCTGTTAAGTTTCCGGCTTGAACAAGTAAGTTTACTAAAGTGTGATCTTTTGTTACTTTGTGTAATTTTCCTTTTTTCATCACAAAGCCTGAAGAATCACCAATATTGCCGAAAATAAGATAATCATGCGTAAGGAGTGCTACTACAATCGTTGTTCCCATACCAACAGAATCAGGATTATTATTAGCGTATTCTAAAATGCTCTTGTTAATTTCATTCACTGTATCATTAAGCCAGTTAACTGCATCTAATTTAGAGCCAATACTAGATATTTTGTTAAACCTACTTCCTAAGGCTGTAATAGCCATGGAACTGGCAACTTCGCCCTTACGATGTCCTCCCATTCCATCACAGACAATCATCAAATATTCATTACTCGCATTTTTCAAAATTGTAACAGAATCTTCGTTGTGAGTTCTGATTTTTCCTGTATCTGTTAAATAAAATGATTTCATTCGCTTCGTCTCCCTCTTAATTGACCACAGGCAGCATCAATGTTTCGTCCAAATTCTTTCCTGATTGTCACATTAATCCCTTCTTTTTTAAGTGTATCATAAAATGCTTTTATTCTATTTTTACTGCTTCTTTTAAATTCTAAATGATTTGTTTCGTTATAAGGAATTAAATTTACATAAATATTCATTCCTTTAAACAGATGAGCTAATTCTTTAGCGTCATCGATACTATCATTTACATTATTAAGCATAACATATTCTATCGTTACTCGTCTACTTGTAACTTGTAAAAAATCGCGAATTGCCTTAATTAATGCATCAATACTATACACTTTATTTACAGGCATGAGCTTACTCCTTAGTTCATCAGTGGGAGCATGAAAGGAAATGGCTAAATTAATAGGTATTCCTATGTGAGATAAGTCGTAAATCTTGGGTACTAAGCCACAAGTGGAAACAGTGATATGTCTAGCACCAATTTTAAGTCCTTTGGCATCGTTGATAATCTTGATGAAATTAACGATATTATCATAGTTATCTAGGGGCTCTCCGATTCCCATGATGACAACACTGTTAATTTTTAAACCCAAATCTTTTTCAATCGCTAGTATTTGCTCGACCATTTCATAAGTATCTAGATTGCGAACCTTTTTTAGACGTCCGGATTCACAAAAACGACATCCCATATTGCAGCCTACTTGACTAGATACACAAATGCTTACTCCATAATCATGATGCATTACAACAGCTTCAATAAATTCGTTGTCATGAAGACGAAATAAATACTTTTCGGTTAGATCGGCGACTTGTTTTTTCTCAATCTGAATAAAGTCAGTTGTAAAATCATTTTTTAGCTTATCTCGTACTTCTTTTTTAATATTACTGAATTCATCGATATTAAAAACTCTTTGCTCGTATAACCATTCATATACTTGTAAGGCTTTATATTTTTTCTCACCAATACTTAAAAAGTATTTTTCTAAATCATCTCTTGTTATACCAAATAAATTAGGCATTACGATTCACCTCAAAGTTTAATTCATAACGAATGGTTCCTAAAGTGTTTTCAATGATTATACTTGTAATAGCTTCATTTAGAGCATTTACAGTATAAGTATATGTAGTATCATTGGTGGTATAACCATTTGAGGTTTTATTAAAACCTAAGGCATTCATCGTATTAAATAGGTTTTCTAAATCGAGGAGACTCGAGTCTAGGCCGAGGTAGAAGTCTGCTTGTGGTAGGCGTTCCTCTCCGTTTACTTGGTATGTTCCGGTCTCATCAATGTAATAACGTATAATACTATCCCCTTCTGTTTTATATCCTTCTTCATAAGTGTCATATTTGGTACCATCAAATAGGAAGCGGGTGTTATCAACAGTAATATTATATTCATAATCATAATTTGCCGTCAATAGATCTTGGAATAATTCCTCAACTGTTTTTTCTTCTACTACATCTTGAGGAGTTTCTAAAGTATTTTCTCCTTCTTCTTCATTTGATGGAGAGTTTGTATCTCTTAAATTATTATTGTTTATCATTGATGCAATAAAGAGGAAAATGAATAGAATGCCAAAAAAGATGGCCCAATAAATAAGTTTTAGGTAAGCTCTACCTTTAGAAGTAGACTTCATCTTCTCACGCCATAATTTAAATTTGCTTGGTGTTTTTTTTGACTCAACTTTTTTCATGCAACTCATCCTATCTTACTATTTAATAATTTTTCATGACTGATTCCATTTAGATAATCTTTGGCTGTCATTTCTTTTTTGCCAAATGGTTTTAATTTCGTTATATAATAAATTTTATCACTACAAGCAATGCCAATGGCATCTTTTTTCAAACTAATACTTCCTATATTCATATTCGTATTTTCACCAACATAGCCATCCAGTACTTTAATCTCTTCATTATTTAAGAGGAAATAAGTTCGTGGATATAATGCTCTTACTTGATTAAATACTTCTATTCCTGTTTGGTGAAAATCTATATGTTCTTCTTCTCTTTTAATTGTTGGGGCATAAGTTGCTTGAGTATTATCCTGCTTTATTCTTGGATTCGTTTCATTTATGATACTAGGCAAAACACTTTCAAGCAGGCTTGCACCAAGATGACTTAACTTTTCATGCATCGTTATAATATTATCACTACTTTCAATAGGAATTTTTTGGGATAAAATTATATCTCCTGTATCCATTGCCTCATCCATATACATAATAGTTATGCCTGTTTCTTCTTCTCCATTCATGATCGCATGCTCAATTGGAGCTCCACCACGATATTTAGGCAGTAAGGATGCATGAATATTAATACAGCCAAGACGAGGAATATCTAGTACTTCTTTCGGTAAGATTTGACCGTAAGCACAGGTTACAATTAAATCAGGATCAGCATCTTTAACTCTTTCATAATCCAGTCTAATCTTAGAAGGTTGAAAAACTGGTATTCCATTTCCCATTGCTTTCACCTTTACTGGGGATGGGGTTAGTATTTTCTTTCTCCCCACATATTTATCAGGCTGGGTTACAACTAGAGCCACCTCTGTATTTTTTATTAATACTTCAAGGGGAGCAACGGCAAACTCAGGAGTCCCCATAAACACAGTTTTAATCACAATAATCACCAATATTATTCTATCAAAAAAAGTGAGTTTCGTCTATACCCACTAGTTAAGAAAATTGTAAGTGAACGGTAGTGAACAGCACTGAACAGCACTGAACTGAACTGAACTGAACTGAACTGAACTGAACTGAACTGAACTGAACTGAACTGAACTGAACTGAACTGAACTGAAC
>CALVHK010000002.1 GCA_944327405.1 uncultured Bacilli bacterium
TAAAAGAAATAGAAAAAGAAAATAAGAACAAATTATTAAAAGTTGATTAAGAAAGAGAGGAAGATAAAGTATGTTAGGAAATATTGAAGTTTTATATCATAGCAGTATTAAAATAAATAAAGGAGTTATTATTTATAAATAGATCGGGAATATCATGATGCCGATATGATTTTTATTACGCACAGTCATTACGATCATTATAGTGAAGAAGATATACTTAAGGTGAGAAAAGAAAGTACTCGTGTTGTAGCTCCTGTTGATTTGCTAGACAATCTATTAACACTAGGTTTTACAAAGGAAAGCATAACAATTGTAAAACCAAACGAAAACTACAATGTAAACGGTTTAACATTTAAAACTGTGCCAGCATATAACACCAATAAAAATTTTCATCCTAAGAGTAATAATTGGGTGGGTTATTTGCTTACTTTAAATGATACAGTCTATTATATCGCGGGTGATACAGACATTACCGAAGAAAATAAACAAGTGAAATGTGATGTTGCCTTTGTACCCATTGGTGGAACCTACACCATGAATTATAAAGAAGCAGCTGAACTAATAAATGAAATAAAACCCAAAATAGCAGTGCCAACTCATTATGCAAGTATTGTAGGTAGCCTAGAAGATGGGAAAAACTTCGATAAATTATTAAATTCAGATATAGAATGTAAAATTTACAAAAAATAAGGAGAGATTATGGAAAAATTGAGTCCAGCCAAGCTTGTTGATAAAGGAATATGCCCTACATGTTATGATAAAGAGCATAACCACTCTTTATATGGAGACAATACAAATAAAATATTATATGAGAATGATTTATTTGAATGCTTCCTAGTAGGAAATCCCAGGGCAGAAGGCCACACGGTAATAAGCAGTAAAAAACATTATAAAGATATGATGGAAATACCAGATGATTTATGTGCAGAAGTATTTGTCTTTGCCAAAAAAGTAATGAACGTTTTAAAAAGCGTTTATCAAGCTGAAAGCGTATATTTATGTACTATGTGTGATGGGCCAATGAATCATTTTCATGTTCAATTAATACCCAGATATGCTTTTGAGAAAAGAGGGTCCAAAAACTTTGTAAAAGAAAGAAAAGAATATGAAGAAGATAAAGAAAAAATAGCAGAAATAAGGAATTTGTTAAAAAATGATAAAGAGAGCGAATGATATGAAAATTGAAAAAGCTCAAATTGAAGATTCAAGAAATATTGTTGAAATTAATATAAAAGAATGGAAAAATACTTATAAGGGCATTTTTCCTGATAAATATTTAGAAAACTTAAGTGAAAAAGAAGAGGAAAGTATGAAAAAATGCAAGAATAAAATAAATGAATATATTGTTTGTAAAATAAATGATCAAGTCGTAGGTTTTCTAAGGTTTGGCAAAAATAAAAAGGGATATAATGATAATTATGCCGAAATATATGCATTGTATATTGATAAGGATTATCAGCGAAAAGGAATAGGAACAGCCTTAATTAATTTTGCTTTTGAGAATTTAAAACTAAATTATAAATATGTTTTAATTAGTACTTTAGTTCAAAATGATGCTAACTTATTTTATAAAAAAATTGGTGGTAAATTAATAGATAAAGTGTATTTTTTTTTAGAAGATAATGAGTATGAAGAGAATTTATATGAAAACAGAATAATTGTAAATAAAAACGCACAATATTTTTAAAATAATGTGCGTTTTTTCAAAAATAGTATATCTTTTGCACACTCACTGTGCAATATTAATTTAAAATTTCAAATAAAAATCAATTTGGTGCCTGTGGAGGGACTCGGACCCTCACGATATTGCTACCACTGGATTTTGAGTCCAGCGCGTCTACCAATTCCGCCACACAGGCAAGTGATAAACCAATTATAACACAAAATTATCAATTGTACTAGCAAAAATACACACTTTTAGTATATAATAATAAAGTGATGAATTATGATTATAAGTTTTATTTTAATATTTATACAATTTTTGGTATGGTCTATCTTAATGCTAAAAGGATCATTAAATAAACTTGATAATACATTTTACAGTAAAATAAAAATAGCAAGTTTAAAAACCAAAATATTTAAATGTATTACTTTTCTAGCTGATGCCAAGCTGATTGCTTTTCTATGTTTAGTTTTACTAATATTAATTGCAAATAAACGCATTCCCATTGCTATCATCATAAACATGCTAATAATGTGGG
Source organism: uncultured Bacilli bacterium (assembly GCA_944327405.1). Lineage (GTDB taxonomy): Bacteria > Bacillota_I > Bacilli_A > RF39 > UBA660 > Caccenecus. Next base: position 2,202 of record CALVHK010000002.1, read on the forward strand.
CTTTAATTGGTATTTTAAAAAGAACATTTAAAAGAGAGCGTCCCAATATAAAACGGTTAGTAAATGAGAAAGGATATTCATACCCATCAGGCCACACCATGACAGCAACGATATTTTATGGCTTTAATATTTTTTTAATCATACTAAGTAATCTTATAATGCCCTTAAAAATTAGTTTAATCATCATATTATCAATATTAATATTATTAATTGGTTATACAAGAATATATTTAGGAGTACACTATTTAAGTGATGTCATAGGAGCCTTATTATTTGGCTCAAGTTATTTATTACTATACATTTACTTTACTTATTTTATTTTAAATTTAATTTAGTTTTTCTAAATAAAATCGGATATGATATAATTATAGTACAAACAAAGGAGTTGTAGTATGGCAAAAAGAAAAACCAAGATAATGCCATTTTTTAAATTTTTAGCAGTAGCAATGGCAATTATCACCCTCATAACATTATGTTTATTTAAATTTATCGATATATTACCAGGAGAATACTTTCTAGTATTATGTGTTTTATTAATATTATTTGATATTGTATTTTCATGTTTAATTTTAGCTAGAAGAGGAGTCAAAAGAAGGGCAATAGGAACAGTATTTTCCATTATATATATCATCTTCCTAGTTCTTATCATTGTCTATGAATTAAATACGATAGGATTTTTAAAGAAATTAGGTTTCACTGATTATAAAACCGAAAATTACAGCGTTCTAGCTTTAAAAGACAGTGGTTATGAAGAATTAAACGATCTAGAAGAAAAAAGTATAGGTAGCTTAGATTTTTCTTCGGACGGTCTAAAAAAAGCTCGAGAATATATTGAAAAAGACATAGATGTAGATTTTATCACAACCGACAATATCACTGAGTTAAAAGAATCTTTTCTAGATGGTGAGTATGAAGGAATGCTATTAGAAGATTCCATGCTAGCCATGATTAATGAAAGTGATGAAACATTTAATGATAAATACATAGTCATTTACGAATTCTCAATTGATGTTGAAACAGAAGATATAGCTCATGAAGTTGATATTACGGAAGAATCATTTAATATTTACATATCAGGAATTGATACGTATGGTTCAGTTAGTAGTGTGTCTCGTAGTGATGTAAATATGATTATTACGGTAAATCCAAACACTCATAAAATATTAATCACATCCATTCCAAGAGATTATTATGTAACACTGGCAAGCAAAAACTCGAAAGACAAACTAACTCATGCAGGTATATATGGAATTGAAGAAAGCGTTGCAACTCTAGAAAACTTATTAGATATAAAAATAAACTACTATGTGAAAGTAAACTTTACTTCCGTAATAGACATCGTTGATGCTTTAGGAGGAGTAAGTGTATATTCAAAATACAGTTTTACAAGCAAAGATGGTTATTATTACACAGAGGGGTATAATAATGTAGATGGAAAAAAAGCCTTATCTTTTGTTAGAGAACGTGAATCTTTTAGTGAAGGAGACAGAACAAGAGTCGAAAATCAAGCTGCCATGATTGAAGCTTTAATTAATAAAGCCATAAGTCCTTCCATTATTGTGAATTACACAAGCTTGCTAAATGCTCTAAATAATTCATTTATTACTAATTTAAGTACCAATGATTTAACAGAATTCATTAAAATGCAAATTGATGAAATGCCTTCTTGGGAAATAGAAAATATAAGCCTAAACGGAAGCGATGCGTATGATTACACTTATTCTTATGGTGGAACAAGATTGTATGTTATGTATCCTGATAACGAAACAGTAATAAATGCTACAACCAAGATTAATGAAGTACTAAATGGGACTGAATAAGTCCTTTTTTTCTACTTTAAACCAGAAAAAAACTAACCATGAGGTTAGCAATAAAATAATTAATTGAGTAAATAGAGTCCAAAAATAAGACTATCTATTCCTAAAAATAACAAGTATATACCAATTAAATAGCTAATAGAAACAAATGAAATAAGAGGATTGAAGATCATTAAACATCCCAAAATCAAACTAAGAATGTTTATAATCAAAGTGAAATAATAATTTCATTTACCTGCTGTAAGCTGAATAAAAGGTAAATGAGCCAGATGAGCAACACAATGAGCGATAAACCAAATAGGGAATAAAACCACTAACAATAATGTTCCCGCAGCGATATTACATAAAATTAAAATACCCATTATAATACTTAAAATACCACCAAGTAACGCAACTACTGGTCCAAAACCTGTCCTTTTTTCTAATTTAACATAAAAGACAATATCTGCTATCCCCATAATAATAGCTAAAATGCCATATGCCACCATAACCCCAGTTAAAGTAGTAGAAGGAGTTGAGAAAGTATACATACTTAGTATAATGAGAAGTATACCAACGATAAGTTCACTCCAACCCAAGAAAGTTTTGTTTTTAATCATCATAAATTTTCCTTTCAAAAAAATCAAAACAACACTTAGAAACTAACGAAAATCTTAACTATAGAATATCACATTTTTATGATTTTTTTTACTAGTTAAGGTTTTATGATAAAATTAATAATTATATAAACGATAAAGTGTAATAGATGGTTTATTGAATGTACGAAAACTAAAATTTTCTGTACCAATACCATTCGAAATATAGAGCTTTTGACTATCTACCTCATAATAATCATTAACATAAGTTTCTGCACCCGTCTTTTTTATAATGCCTCCAATAAAAGGAATTTTTATTTGGCCTCCCATAGAATGTCCTGATAAAACAATATTACTTCCACTAATATTTTTAATACTATCAGGTTCATGAACTAATGTAATTGTAAAATTGTTGTTTTCATACAAAGAAGAAATATCACTCGTATTAGTCAAACCAACAAAATTAATAGCCTCACTACTATTGTCATAAACCAACTTAGATTCATTATCTAACAAAATAAAACCACTTTCTTCTAATATTTTTTGGTAGCTATCCAAATAATTCTTATCATAATCTCCAATAACAGCAAATTTAAATAATCTGGCATCTAGCTCACTAAAATACCGAATCATTAAATCAACATCGTCTTCACTAACAGCATCATCATCAAATAAATCCCCCGTAAAAACAATAATATCTGGTCTCATTTCATTAATAGATTCTATAACTTCACCGAGATCTTCTTCTAATGTAGTCCTACCATAATGAATATCAGAAAAATGCGCTATTTTTAAACCGTTATAGCTGTCGTTTAATTCCGCATCAACGATAGCTATTTCTTTTACAACAAATCCAGAAGTATTAATATATCTAGCATAAAGAAAAAAGACAAAAAAAACTATGATGAGAAAAAGTAATATTTTAAGTCCTCTTCTGGGTTTCACTTTTACTTTTTTTTCCATGCTAACCTCCAATCATAAATAAAATTATAAGCAAAATGACACACAATCCATTATGAAATACATGCGAAAGATATGAAGTAAAAATATTATCGGTCTCATAATAAGCTTTAGCAAAGAAAAATCCTAAAGTACTATAAGGAAGAAGATATAATAATTCTGTAAAGTCTTTTGTTACTAAAAAACTTTGAATATGCATTGCCCCAAAAACAAGACCGGTTACAAGTGCAAAAGTATACCATTTTGAAAACGCTTTCTTAAAACTAGCTCTAAAAGTAATTTCCTCAATAAGAGGGCCTAGTATAACCATACTAATAACGCTACTAATAGGGTAAGAGGCAAGCAAAACACGGTTAGCATCTTCATTTACCGAAACAGAAGTACCAACAAAATTAGAAATAATGATATTAGCAATCATCATAGCCCCTAAACCAATAATCCAATTTTTTAGAGCAACCCCAACATATTCTTTCTTGAAATTTTTAAAGTCATGCCAAAGTCTTTTGTGATAAACCAAAGCAAGTACTCCAAGTAAAATCACATAAGATAAAGTTTGAAATATTGTAGCAATAACAACATTCTCATGATAAGTTAAATTTCTGAAAAGATAAGATACAATCAAACTAACAGCAAAATAAAGAATAATTGTGCCAATTCCTTTTAAAAATTCAAATACTTTTGTTTCTATATTTTCCATATCATCAACTCTTTTTCTAAAATAAATATAACACAAAATACCCTCTAAATACAATAGCATACTTAAAAATTGACATAAAAGCCTATTGACGATAAATTTTAGTCTTGATACAATTAAAATGTTTAAGGAGTATATTATGAAAAGAAAGTATTATTATCTCTTAAGTTTTTTAGCCCCAATGGCATTATTATTCATTGCATCTGCTTTTTGTGGATATATTCCCTTTGGCTCGTATACGTTCAATAATTATGATTCTTACTACGAATATCCCACCTTTTTAATAGAGTTAGGAAATATACTTCAAAATGGAAGAAGTATTTTTTACACGCTTCATGCTGGAATGGGAGTAAACTTTTTTAGTATACTAAATCTATATGGAGGAAGTCCTCTAAATTTATTTTCTGTATTCTTTGATAATACTACTATCTACATATTCTACACTTTATTAATATATGTAAAACTTGGACTTTCTGGTCTAACAATGAGTATTTACCTAAATAGCTTAAATACCAAATACAAAAACACCATCTGGAATGTAATATTTAGTCTTATCTATGCTACATCAGGATGGGCCATAGCTATGAGTATGCATATAATGTGGTTAGATGCTTATATATTATTACCATTAATTATTAAAGGTTTAGATAAACTCATATTAGAAGGGAAATTTTTAAGCTATACACTATTTCTAGCTTTAGCCATAATCATTAATTATTATACAGGATTTATGTTATGCATTTTTATGGTTATTTATTTTGTTTATAAATCGGTAATTACCAACAATTTTAATAAGAAAACAATCTTAAGATTTCTAATCTCATCTATTATTGCAGCCTTATTATCATGTGTAATATTAATACCAACTTTATTTAACTTACTTGGCGGGAGATTCTCTAATTTAGAATATTCTTTTAACTACTTGTCTTTTGATTATCACAATTTATTAAGTACAGTTTATAACATGACTATAGGATCTTTTATATCGATAGATCACTATGATTATGGAACAACCACACTATATATTACTATATTTTCTTTAGTATTACTTATTAGTTACTTCTTCAATAAAAAAATAGCTAAAAAAAATAAAATAGTAACTCTTTTAACACTGATATTCTTTCAATTATGTTTTACAATTCCCCTACTAGATTATACTTGGAATTTATTTCAAAAACCAATATGGTGGGAACATCGTTATCAGTTTGTTTATATATTTTTAACCATTATAATTGCCTATGAATCTTTTTGTAAATCTGAAACTATAAAGATGAGTTCAAAATCAAAAAGTATAATTACCATTATTTTTATGTTTTTATTAATATTCTCTTTCTCTTATAAAGTGAACGGCTTAAATTTATCCAATTTTAGAGTTATGCTCTTGTTATTAAGTATACTATTATTCTACATTTATATGAAGTCATCGAAAACTAACAAGTGGCTAATAATTCTAATAATATTAGAGCTTATACTAAATACGACTATGACTCTTTTGGTAAATAGAGGTCAAAAATATGAAGCAATGATAGAATACAATGAAGAAGTAAATAGTGCTTTGGAAAAGAAAGAAGACAAAAATGATTACCGCATAGTAACCACATCTTATCCCAATACAGGTCTCGTATTTGATTTTAATGCTGTTGAATTATTTAGTTCAAGTAATAATAGAGCTACAATCGAGTTTTTTACAAAACTAAACCTAATTAGAGATAGTCAAAATATAATTATGCTATATTCCAATAATCCAACTGTATTTTCTTTATTAGGAATAAAATATCTTCACACCACAAGCAAGTATTTTCCTTGTGAAAACGGGCTATGTACTAATGAATATGCTTTACCTTTTATGTATAGTGTAAGCGATGAAATCAAAGACTTAGAGTTGTCTAGCGATTTTCAAGAAAATATTAATAACATATATAGCGTTTTATTAGAAGAAAAAACAGATTTATTTTATGATATACCCATAGATATATATTTAGAAAACGTGGAAGTGGATGAAAATGGCAATTTTTATAATGCTAAAGAAGATGTAGTAGTATCGATTAGTGCTACAGCCGCAAAGGAATGTGTAATTGTATTTAATGATAATCAATTTATCCTTCAAGAAGAAGCTAAGATATATATAAACGATCAAGAATATCAATTTCCACAAAGAAGTGATTATTTGCTCGTTTTAGATGAAGGGGACACTTTAACTGCCACTTACCGATACAAATCTTTAGCAAGTAACGCTGAACCTTTAAAAGGATATTTATTTAGCGCTATAGATAAAGAGAAATATGAAAAATCTATCGAGCAAATTCAAGAAAAGACTAATTATACAAACATTGAAGATCCTGATTATATCTTAAAAGGAGAAGTAGAGGTAAATAATGATATACTACTTATTACTATTCCTTATGATGAAGGACTAACTATAAAAGTTGATGGAAAAGAAACAGAATATTTTAAAGTACTAGATGCACTTATTGGTCTAGATGTTGAAAATGGAATACACACTATAGAAATAACCTACTTTCCTAAAGGATTAAAAGCAGGAAGCATAATATCTATTGCCTCTTTAATCATATTACTAACATATACAAAAATCACAAATAGAAAAAAAAGATAAACTAACTTATTGATATTTATACAAAAATACGTTATAATACTAAGTAGAAAGTAAAAGGAGGAATTTATATATGAAGGAAGCAACTGGAGAATTAAATATGACAGTTGTTACTGTAGTAGCAATTGCAGCGGTAATGGCATTCTTCTATGCGTTTGTATGGCCAACAATTAGATCAAGCTTACAATTAAATACTGCGTGCAGTACAGCTGGTGGAGGTACTTATACAGATACGTCAAATGGTATTACTTGTAGTGGTGGAACATGTACAATTTCATCAACTGGCCAATCTAAAAACTGTCTAGAAGACGTAGATTAATAAACAAATTTTAAAATAGGAGGAAAGAAATGAAACAGGCAATGGGCGATTTAAACATGACAGTAATTGTAGTAGTAATTATTGCTTTATTGTCGTTTTTTTTCTTTACCATCATTTGGCCGATGATCCAAAACAATTTTGCTCGTAACACAAGATGTGATGAAGCAATCTGTAGTAATGAATCAAACGGTGATGGATCAGTAGACTGCTATTATTATGATAATAATGGCAGACAACAATCAATTACATGCGCTTGGAAGGGTTAACTGAGGTGATAAAGTAAATGAGAGAGTCAATAGGTGGTTTTACTTTATTTAACATTGTTATTGTCTTTGTTTTACTTTTTGCTGGTTATATCAGCATGTCAATTAACTATTCTAAGGCATATAATGTTAAAAATGAAATCTTAAATATTATTAGAAACCAAGAGGGAGTATGCACATCAGCTACACCTGATTCAAATAACTGCTATAACTTTGCTAATCAAATAGCCGATTATTTTACTGAAGCGAGTTATCGTAGTACCGGTGAATGTGATAACGGATGGGTAGGATATAATAGAGAAGGATTAGTAGATAACAGTAATCCAGCTTTTTGCATTACAGCCGTAAGAGCGAATACTAATTCGGAATTACCTAATGCCTTATATTATAAAGTAAAAGTATTCTATGCTCTTGATGTTCCTCTAATAAGTAGTTTAATGGATTTTAGTATTGAAGGAGAGACAGGTCGTATATATGATCCGAATGAGTGTCGAATTGACCCATCACAATATCCTTGGTGTGGAGGGATGTAATATATGAGACATACAATAGGTGGAACTTGGCTATTACAATTAGTAATTATTTTTATCCTGTTATTCGCAGCATTTATTATATTGACCTTGAACTATTCTAGAACCGTAAAAGTGAAAAACGAACTAATCGATATGGTTGAGAAATATGAAGGCCTAAATACCGGATCAATAACTTTAGTAAACAATTACTTAATATACAATGGCTACACAACTCAAGGAGTATGTGTTGAAGATGGCGAAAATACGGCAGGAACATATGGTGCATATAGTCTAAACTCATCAACTTTAGAGGAAGCAAGAGCAGGTGAAAGATATTATTACTGTGTAAAAAAATATAATGGTGCCAATAACACCAATTATTATCAATTAACAGTATTTTATAAATTCAACTTGCCAATTATTGGTGAAACAGGAAGCTTTAGCATCAAAGGAAGTACCAGTAATTTTGAATCAAGTGATGACATGAATTATCAAACAGAAATTGGAAGTTAGAAAGAGGGGACAACATGAACGTTATTGTATCAAACAAATATCAAAACATGTTAGCAACGTTAGATATTGATGTAATAAAAAGCATTAATGGTGAATTTGAAGTAGAAGAATTAGCAAATATTTTTACTAATTTTTACTTTAATAAAATGATTATTGATGTAACTGCGATAAAAGGGTATCAAAACATTAAGACAATTCAAAAATTATCTGTAAACTTTGATCCTAATAAGTTAATTTTATTACTAGATGATTCTGCTATGGTAAATAGTGGAGGTTATTTATCAGGATTAGTATCAATGGGAATCTATAATTTTACTAGAAACATAAACGCAGTAAAATTCTTAATAGATAATCCTAACTCATATAAAGATGTAGCTCAATATCATAATTTAAATGGTAATAATGATAATACAGTATTAGAGTATGACACATTTACTGGTACAGGAAGTGGTGGACTTAGAATAGTAGGTTTCAGAAATGTAACTGCTCATGCTGGATCAACAACTTTAGTATATATGTTAAAACGTCATTTAGAAGTAGCATATAATGTTGTTGCCATAGAAGTAGATCAAGAAGATTTTAAGTATTTAAACGATAAATCTCTAAAATCCACAACATCTCTAGATCTAGCTTATCATATTGCAAATAATCCTGATGCTGAAGTAATATTGATTGATTTAAATGATTCTAACCAAGGGAACTTATGTAATGACATCATTTATTTAATAGAACCAGGATTAATTAAATTAAATAAGTTAATTCGTCAAGATAGAGAAGCTTTTGAAAAATTAAGAGACAAAAAAATAGTTTTAAACAAAAGTGTCTTAACGAGCAAAGATATAACAGATTTTGAAAATGAATCAAACAGCAAAGTATTTTTCAATATTCCCTATTTAGATGATAAGAAGGAACACGAGCAAATATTAGATGATTTTTTAGTAGCTTTAGGATTTTCTAGATTAAACAGTAATGGAGCTGGAAAGAGCAAATTATTCAATATATTCAAATAGTTACCAAAATAGGTAACTTTTTTGTTTTAAATAATCCTTATTGCTGATATAATAGTAACTGAGGGGATACTTATGAGAAAAGTAAGCATAGTTATTTTTACTGTCTTTACAATTGCTATAACAGCTTTAACAATCTATACTCTAACAAATAAAAAAATAGATGGCACTCAAGAAATAATTAAAATCAAAACAATCGAGAAAGCCTCTAGCAATATGACTGAAAAAGAATTAAGTGAAGTTTTTAATATAGAATTAAACGGAAAAAGACATAGATTAAAAAGCAATTATCGACTAAGCAATGAAGAAGAACAAACTTCTTTAATGCTTACATTATATTTAGACGGCTTTGAAATACTTACCAAAGAAATTTTAAGTAATATAAAAGAAGGAAACATAGATGAAATATTTACAGAAGAAGAAAATGTTTTATTAATTGATGAAGATGACATTCATGTTATAAAAGAAGACCAAGATTATTTATTAGTTAGTATTGATTCAGATATAGATGGCTTAAAAGAAGAATACTTTGTATGGACTGTGACAAGAAAAAGTATTCTAGATAGTATATTAGTATATGATGAAAAAATAGAGTTTGCTAGTGAAGAATCAAATATATTTTATGATGAAGATGCAACAGTTCTAGCTAAAGTAGAGGATAACACCATTTATGTATTAGAACCTCTTGAAACCGAAGAAGGGTTAGTCTTAGAAGAATACACTTATAATATAAAGAATGAAGAAGCAACAAAAGAATTAATCAACACTTATGAAATTGAGCAAACAAAAAAAGCCCAATAAAGGGCTTTGCAAACATAAAAAAACATTTATTGTTTGAATTAGTAGAATTTGATATTAGTTAAGTAAAGGAAGTATATCAAAGAATGGAAAAGAATATTCAAACAAACTAAATGTTCGAGAATGTATACTACAACAAAAATAATAGTTTGTCAAGAAAAAAATGCAGTTTTTTGCAATTTTTTTATAAATTCCAAAAATAGATAGATTCAATGTTGAAAATGATGTCGGAATTTGTCGAACGGTTTTTGTTGATTTTTTACTAGACATCCTTCATAATAATAACTCGAGCATTAGGGACTGTGTCTATAAGTGTTTTTTTTTCCTAACTATTATACTTCCTTAAGGGGGGTTGGTAGGAAGGAGAATACTTATGAAGCTAAAAGCAATTTTAGATTCTATTATGCGGTCTTTTAGACCAAATAATAAGACACAGACGATCACCATTATTATTAACAACGTAGACGTCCATGTCTATTTAATCAATAAGTAGGCATATCGTTTCCTAATGCTCTACAACTTAAGTATAAGATATTTTTGAGATAAATGCAAGCAATTCTTTTAGTTTTTCAAGTTTACAAGCACTCCTAAAAACATAAAATAAACAATAATATTGGTACCACCATAACTAACAAAAGGCATAGGAAGTCCAATAATTGGAAATATTCCCAAATTCATACCTATATTTTGAATTTGAGCGAAGATAAACATAGCTAAAAACCCGGCAATAAACATTTTATATTGCTTATTTTTAATTTTAAACAATTTAACAAAGAAGTAAAAGTCCAGTACAAAGAAACTTAATAAAATTAAAATAAAACTAATAATTCCTAATTGACTAATAGAAAGAGCCACAATAAAATCAGTTGGAGCTTCCGGTATATATACACCATGACTACCTCCCAAAAAATTGCTTGTCCCAATCGAAATCAAAGCTCTATTAAGCTGGAAAGAATCTTGATTCACAAAAGTAAGCAATCTATCCACTCTATAAAAGAAGGATGTACCAATTAATTTAATTAGTAAATCCTGATTAAAATAATACAAATATCCAAATATTCCTATAAATAGCACTAACAAAATTCCTAAGATAATATACCATTTAAAGTTAATTCTATAAACCAAAATCATTCCTATCATAATAATAAAATAAATAATAATTGCCCCTGTATCTGGCTCTAAAAAAACGAGCATAGAAGGAATCAAAGTAATAAATAAAACTTTTAAAAGTATTTTAAACTCTTGCCTCATTCCTACCCTGTTAGGTCTTGATAGAACTTGACTTAAATATAAAGCTAAACTAAATTTCATAAGTTCGCTAGGCTGAAACGAAAAATAGCGAAACCCAAACCAAGCTTTCGATCCATTTACTGTGGTTCCAAAAAACAAAACAAGAATTAATAATAGAACATTTATAAAATATAAATACTTGCTATAGCGAAATAATATTTTAGGCTTTATTACACAAAATATTCCTACCACAACAAAACCAAGACCAAACCATAAAGCTTGTTTAAAAAAATAATTTTGATATGCATCATTATTCATTCCTACATAATACATATTAAGTAATGATATAACAAGAAGAATCAAAATAGGTATCCATAAAATAAGTTTATCCAAAATAACTTTCTTTTTCATATTACTAGTATGTTTCAAAACAAAATATTTATCATAAAATGTAATAGAGGTGTTCTAAAATGAAAAAAGATTTACCAAAAGTATACGCTAACCCTATTGATAAAGAAATTCGCAACAATAGTGATGTTTTCTATGGAAGTGCTACTGAAGAAAGAAGTGATCGAAGCATAAATGTATATGAAAAAATTAATCAGATCTTTGCTTCTCCCCATCATGTGTATAAAAGTAACGTTTTGATTAAAACTAAGAATGGGCCTATTAAAACTACCATAGTTGGCAAATCTGGGAACTTCTTATTAGCGTTAAACGGTGACAAAATAAATATGTTAGACATTGTAGATATTGAAAGAATATAGACATTTGTACGCTCGCGTTTGACAAATAAGAAAGATTATGGTAGAATATTTATCACTTCGCGTTAAGTAGGAGGAAGTAAAAAATGAAAGTTTTATGTATTAAAATGGCTTTGGTTATTTTAATTACAAGTAGTTTAATTATTGGATTTAAAGAAAAAACAAAGGAAAAAATATTAGTAGAAAACATTGTTGTTGAAAATGTATTATATCGAAGTGATACTCTATTAAGTCGTTACGATGAAGAACCTGATACTCTAGAAGATCCCATCGTTTACGAAGGATTAACATTAGAAGAATTAGGTTTAAAAATTGATAATGTTCTAAATTCTACCTTAGAAGGATATGGAACGACTATAGCATCTAAAGCTCTAGAAAATGGTGTTGACCCTGTGGTTGCAGCTTCCATCATTTTAGTAGAAACTGGATGTAAATGGACGTGTTCTGCCTTAGTTAGAAACGCGAATAACGTAGGTGGAATGAAAGCTAGTAGTGGGCGCTATGCCACATTTGCTACACTTGAAGAAGGCCTAGAAGCATTTATCAACAATTTAGCTAGAAATTATTATGCCAAAGGGTTAACTACTCCTGAAGAAATTAACACCAAATATGCTACTAACCCAAATTGGCACAATGATGTTTACTATTATGTAGAAGCAATTATGTCAAGTTAATTGCTTTTTTTCTTGTTTTAGAATATAATTAGATTAGGTGATAGAAGTGATAGAAAATAAAAAAGTATTTATAATGGGAATGGCTAAAAGTGGCTATGAAGTAGCAAAACTATTAAGTAAAGGAAACAATGAAATTTTAGTAACCGACCAAAAAGATCAAGATGAAAAATTAGTGAGTGAGTTAGAAGACCTAGGAATCAAGTTCATTAAAACATCAGAACCAGAAAATATACTAGATGAGTCCTTTGATATTGTAATCAAAAATCCTGCCGTCTTGCCTTTTCATCCTTGCATTAAAAAAGCAGAAGACCTAAATATTCCTATCGTAAATGAAATGGAAGTAGCATACCACTACATCAATAAACCTGTAACAATTATTGGTGTAACCGGAAGCAATGGCAAAACAACAACCGTAACATTGATTTACGAAGTATTAAAAAGTGCTGGCATTCCCGTAAAACTTGGTGGAAACATTGGTACTCCCTTATCAAAAATAGTAAATGATTTAAAGGAAAATGATATTTTGCTATTAGAAATTTCAGATCATCAATTAAATGATTTTCATGATTTTAAAACCAATATTAGTGTGTTAACTAACCTATGTCCAACCCATCTCGATTACCATGGTTCATACGAAACCTATAAAAGTGTAAAGAAAAAAATATTTAGCCATCATACGCATGAAGATATAGCGATCATTAATGCGGCTAACTATGATTCAATGGTCTTAACCAAAGATATAGCATCAACCAAATACTATTTTAACAATGAAGATAATTATATCGCAGATGGTAAAATATATGTGGATAAAACACCAGTTATTAACACCGAAGATGTTTTAATCAAAGGCAATCATAACTATGAAAATATATTAGTAACTTATCTCTTAGCCAAACTCCTAAAAATTGACTTCAAACATGTAGAAAGTGTTTTAAAAGTATTTAAGGGAGTAGAACATCGAATTGAATTTGTTCGTACCGTAAATGGTGTAAGTTACTATAATGATTCCAAATCAACCAATCCGACAGCCACTGTAACTGCCCTAAAAAGTTTTGATGGTAACATTCATTTAATTTTAGGAGGAATGGAGCGCAGTCAAGATTTTAATGAAATAAAACCTTATTTATCGAAAGTGAAGGTTATTTATGCTATTGGTGAAACAAGAAATAGAATCATAGATTTTGCTCGTGAAAACAATGTAGAAGCTTACGAATTTGCAACATTAAAAGAAGCAATGGAAAAAGTAAAAACAGAAGTAAAAGATGGCGACACCGTTTTATTAAGTCCAGCTTCTGCTTCATGGGATCAATATTTAAGATTTGAAGACCGTGGGAATGAATTTAAAACAATTGTAAATAATCTTTAGAAAGCGTGTAGTATGAGAATAGTGTATAGTTTTCCTGAATCACTAAGAAAAACCAAGAATAAAATAGAAAAAATAAAAGGCCAAGGTTTTGATGCCATTCAAATACCTCCTTTAGAGCCCCTAAAAGAGGAAGATAGTAGTGTTTGGTGGAAAGCATATCAGCCAATAAGCTTTAACATAGGCAATATTTATGGCAGTAAAGAAGAATTAATTGCTTTCTGTCGCGAATGTGAAAGAATTGGTTTAAGAGTATATGCTGATGCTATCATTAATCACATGGGAGCAGACAACAACGATTCCCTAAAACCTCATGATCTAGTAGATGAAAGGCTAAAAGCTAATCCAGCATATTGGAAAGAACGAGTACCAGTTACAAATTGGCATGACCGCTCTGATGTCATTCATCATTGTATCAATCTTCCTGGATTAAATGTATATCATCCCGATGTTGAAACCATGATTGTTGACTTTCTAAATGAATTAATTGACTGTGGCATCACCGGATTTCGCTTTGATGCCGCCAAATCAATTGGTCTGCCATCAGAAGGATACCGTTTTTGGCCCAACTTAATTTATCGTTTGAAAAAATATGGACTATTCTTATATGGTGAAGTAATATTTGAAGAAAACCCTCGTATTATTGATGAATATGCAGAGTACATGCATGTTTTAGGCAACTATGATGGAAGTAACAGAAGCAATATGGTAAAATACATTGAAACTCATGACACATATTTAAGTGATGATGCTTTAGGTTACAGTAAATACTGGAGCATGGATAAAATCATCAATGATTATTGTAATTTAGTAAAATATTATGAAAATACATTATTTTATATAAGACCAAGCGATCATTCTTGGCAAGACCAAAGAATAAGAGATGCTCATGCATGCGCTCGTGTAAGAAGAAAGTGAAAATTTGACAAGAAAAGAAAGAAATGCTATAATATACCCCAATCAAAGGGGTTTTTTGATGAATAAGGGGGGTAAATTATGAGTAGAAAACTACAAACAATTTATGAATATCTTCATGAATATTCGGAAGAAGAAATAAATCAAGTAATAGCAAGCTTATCTGCTGAAGAACAAGCTTTAATGAGATCTAGATACGGATCTGATTTGCATAATCCCACACCTAGTGAAGATTGGGATAGAAAAAAAGCCACAGTATTTTATAATAAACTAATTCCAAAAATAAAAAGGTTATTAAGAGAACAATCACAAACAAAAGAAGAAGAGTCCGACACAGTTTCGTTATCCACACCAAGTATTCAAATAACAAAGGATTCACCAGCTCTCCTTCAATTACTAAGAAGTGGAAAAAATAATAAAGAAATTTGTACCGAATTAAATATAACACCAGAAAAGCTATATGAAGAATTATTAAAACTAAAAAACAAAGGGATGCGTTTATCAAGAAGATACTATTCTGACGGTACGATAAAATATAGGATTGACTCTACAGCTCTAGAATTAAACACTTATAAAACAGCCAATTCTAATAAAACAATTATTACGAATACTAGTGTTAACAGTATGAAATTACTTCTAATTTCTGATCTTCATTTAGGAAATGAAGAGGAAAGACTAGATTTAATTAATCGTGCTTTTAACTATGCTGTCAAAAGAGGTATTCACATCATTTTATGTGGTGGTGACTTCATCGATGGAGCTTTTACTAAAGGTAGTCAAAAAATATCAGACCTATATAAACAAGTAGAGTATTTTATTGAAAATTATCCTCATGATAACAGTATTCTCACCTTTGGTGTCGGAGGAGACCATGATTTAAGCGTCCTTACTCATGCTTCCATCGATTTAATTGAAGCTTTAAATAATTACCGCCATGACATTATTATTGGTGATTATAACAATACCCAAATTAATTTAAGAAATGACAAAATTCACTTATATCATCATACCGATAACGGATTAATGCAAACTACTGATGCTCCAATCATTCTCCATGGCCACTCTCATAAATACAAAACAGAAATGAAGAATAATGCCTTAAATATTACTCTTCCATCTCTTTCTAATATTAACGAGCCACTTCCGAGTGCCCTAGAACTAGAACTACACTTTAATAAAGGCTATATTGAAAGTGCCACGATTAAGCAAATTCACTTTGGTGAGGCGGATATCCTGTTAAGTGAATCAGAGTTTGATACCTTAGGTGGGAGGAGAACAAACTATGCATCATCAGGAAATGCCGAGATACTTAGAGAAAAAGGTGATACTACTATGACTTTAAAAAGAACAAATACCTCTATTTCCCAAGTAGACAGATTTAATAAAAGATATGGATTGCAAAAGTAAAGAATCAAAACTTTACTTTTTTTCTAATTTTTGTTATACTAACCCATAGGTGATAAGCATGCTTGTATGTGGAAAAAATGTCTTAAAAGAAACCCCTGTAAATAAAATACATAAAGTATATTTAAAAGAAGGGTTCAAAGACCAAGAAATATTAAATTATTTAAAAGAGCGGAAGCTAAAATATGAGTTTGTTCCTATAACTCGTCTAAATAAAATGGTTAGTGAACATCATCAAGGTGTGGTGATTGATATAGATGATTATAGTTATTATAAGTTAGAAGATGTGCTAGAGGAAAATTTCTTAGTATGTCTAGATCATTTAGAAGATCCTCATAATTTAGGAGCAATCATCCGTACTTGTGAGTGTGCTGGTGTAAAAGGAATTATTATTCCGAAAGACCGAAGTGTCAGAGTAAATGAAACAGTCATGAAAATGAGCGCAGGTGCGATCAACAATGTAAAAGTAGTTTTAGTAAGCAATTTAAGTGAAGCTTTAAAGAAACTTCAAAAAAACATGTTTTTTGTTTATACGGCAGACATGGATGGCATGGATTATCGTGGGGTTGATTATGCCGATAAAAGAGTATTAGTAATTGGTGCCGAAGGCAAGGGAGTAAGCGATTTAGTAAGAAAAGTAAGCGATGAAGTCATAAGTATTCCGATGTATGGGAAAATTAACAGCTTAAATGCGAGTGTTTCGGCAGCAATTCTAATTTATGGAATGATTAAGGAGTAATTGAATGGAAGAAGAAGAACTAATAAAACTTGCTTTAGAAAATAATGAAGAAGCCAAAAATGAAATCTATGAAAAATACAAATATATCGTTGATATATTAATGAAAAAATACAATAAAGCGATCCATACTTTAGGAATAGATAAGCATGAATTAGAGCAAGAAGCATTGTATGCCTTTAGTGATGCAATCAATTCTTTTAATGAGGATCGTTTAGTGAAGTTATCCACCTTTATTTCCCTATGTGTAGATAGGAGAATAAAAAAAGTATTAAAAAAATATAGTGGAGAAAAAGCCAAATTATTAAACTCATTTTACTCTCTAGATTACGACTATGATGAAGGAACCAGTTTAAAAGACTTAATTAGTGATGAAAAAACAGATCCTTTATACCGATTAACCTTAAAAGAAGATTATAATGAATTAATCGAAAAAATTGAAAGTAGCTTATCAAGTACAGAACTAGAAATATTTAAACTTCTAAAAAACGGCTTTGATCGAAGTACCATTGCTTTAGTAACCGGAAAAAGTGACAAACAAGTAGATAATGCCAGAGAAAGACTCAAAAACAAAATAAGAGATATTATCAAGGAGTAATTTTATCTCCCTGATAAATATCTCTTTTTTTCATTTCTTTATCAATATCATTTAACACGACAAACTTTTTCAAAAGCCAAGAAGGAGCAATTAGTTCTTCTTTTATTGGATCTCCGGTAATACGCATAATAACAATTTTAGGATCCAAATATTCTAATTGTTCGCACACAATATCAATATATTCTTCTTTTGTTAGAAGAGGAAAGGGATGATTTTTGTAAATACTAGCTAAAGGGGTATCTTTAGATACATAAAGCATGTGAATTTTGATGCCATCAATCCCTAAAGAGTTTAAATATTTAACGGTATCAATCATCATTTCTTTGGTTTCATGGGGAAGCCCATTAATAATATGCACCACGACAAATATTCCTCTTTCTTTAAGCTTTATAACTGCCTCTTCAAAGTTTTTCAAGTCATGTCCCCGGTTAATAAATTTAAGAGTTGCTTCATGCATCGATTGAAGCCCTAATTCCACCATCAAAAAAGTTTTCTGATTAAGTTCCTCTAAATAATCGAGAACTTCATCACTTAAAGCATCACTTCGTGTAGCAATATCAAGCCCAATCACATTGGGAATGCTTTGAGCTAACTCATACTTTTCCCTTAATACGGGTAATGGAGCATAAGTATTGGTATTCGCTTGAAAATAAGCTATATACTTAGAATTAGGCCATTTCTTTTCCAGAGGAATTTTAACCAAATTAAATTGATTCACCAAATCCATATCTTCATAATGATTCCCGCTTCCATGGTTACAATAAATACAACCACCAGACTTATAATTAGGGCAGGAAAATCCGGCATTTAAAGCTACTTTAAACACTTTAGAAGAAAAATGATTTCGAAAAAAGTAATTAAGAGTATGGTATCTTTTATTATCAAGACTATATTGAAACATATTCATCACCATTATATTTTAAACAAAATTAGCTAAGTTGTAAAGATTCATCTAATTCTAAACTGTGATCAACATAAAGTTTCATAGCAAGATTAACAACTACGTCATAAAAAGGAATACGATACATATCTAAATACGCAATCACTTTTTCTTTTTCTTCCACACTAAGTATTTTACCTGTTCCCTGAATAGGAAAACCATTTTCATCCTTTAAAGAATAAAACTCAAAAGTAGTGTTTAAAATATTATCTTTCCCCAAACGATTAGCATTCTTTAGAGATTTAAAAAATATTTTTAAAGTAGTTTTTTCTTTCGCGCTTAGATTAGTTGAAGTAAGAGGGCTTTGATGTATATTAGCAGAAGGAAACATTCTGAAATAATCCACTAGTGTAAATTCGCGCCAAACTTCTTCATTACCACATCCATTTGCAATACATTTAAGGACTTCTCTACAAAGATCGCTCGTCTCTTGACATCTTTTTTCTACTTCTTGATGTAATTTTTCTCTAACTTGCGCTGCCAAATCTTTATCTTTGACATATTTCAAACAATGTCTAACATAACTAGGAGAAAAACCTTTATTGATACTAAAATTACTAGAATCTTCATCACTTAAAACAAAATCTTTTAAAATAGAATCATAATCAACCGGAACAAATAGTTCTAAATGCATATTTTTTCTTTCTTGAATAAGTTCATGATAACATGTGATAAGAAAATCTTCCATTTTCTTTTTACTTTTATCCCGAGAAAAAGAATGATATGCATAGCAATAATCATAAATGACACCAACTCCTGCTTGATATTGAATAAGGATTTCTTTTGTTTTATCTTTATCAAAACTATCTATCACAGAATCTAGCGCAAAATAAATTTTTCTGGCAAATTGACTTTTCCTTCTAACATCTTGCATTTGTTCTTCAATATTCTCAATATGAAGTACTTCTCTTGCATAAACAACAACTAGAAAATCAAATTCTTTTTTACTCAAATAAAGTTGAGAAGCTTGCTTTCTAATCGCTCCTGCTGCAAAAGAAACAAAAACAGCATAATCATAGTAAGGTTTTAATCTTTTAAGAATCATATATTTACTTTCTTGATCCATAGGAATAATTTGTGAAAAATAATATAAATTATAATCACTCCATTTTAAATCTAAAAGTATTTGGCGATAATCATCTTCATTTTGGGCCTTTCTAAGCTGTTCCATGATTTTTAAAACATAATCTTCAAAAGCTTTCTTTTCTTCTGCATTCGCATATTTCAAATAGTAAATGGTTGCCAGCTCATTACTATTTTTAAAAACAATTGATTGATGTATGAATCTTTGAAAAAGCTTATAAGTTTCCTTGTATTTACGAAAATCATCTTCTTGAAGGCCTAAAACATCTCGAGCATAATCATGAATAATTTCTGTTAATTCCTCAAAAGAAACACCCTCTATTTTAGCCATTTTTTTCATGATGTCACTATTCCAAAATACTTTTTTAGCTTCCACAAAACACCTATTTGCCCTTTTTTCAGGACTTTCTGCCTGTGAATACATCTTAGCTAAAATCTTAATAAAAAAACTTTCAGGTATCCCATGTTTTTTATAAAGAGGTTTAATTTCCTCAATATTATTCGTATTTTTACTTCTCATAATCGAAACACATTTTAAGGCAATACTTAAAACTTTTTCATTAAATTTTTTTCTTTCCTCAACAGTTGCTTCTTTATAATATTGATAAGCATAGTAAAATACATTGGTCGAACAACTATCCGCATTTAAAAACAAATAAAAATACTCTTTATTATCCATAAATTCATCCCCCTTAAAAAGTATGTTTTATTCTATCATAAATAAAGGAATTAGTCAAAACTTGAATATTAACAAACTCTGTGTTATAATAGCACCTAATTAAAAAAGGGGGATATTTATGTCTAATGAAGAAGTATTTACCAAAGTAATGAAAAGTCATACTTGTAGTGAAGAAGAAAAAAGAAAAGCACAAGAATATTTAAAAGAAGCTAGCACTTTAGAACAAAAAGAATATGCGATTTATATGGAATGTATAGGTAAATGGCTCTTTACTTTTCTAAAAAATGGTGAAGATTTAAAATATAAACTGTTTAAGAAAAAGAAATGTTTGAATGAAGAAGAGGCCATATACGCTATAGAAAGTTACATAAAAACCTCAAATGATGTTGAAGGCTATTTATTATTGAAACGTATTAAAAAAGAAGATCCTAATGCCTTTTTAGCAAATCTTTACAAAGCCTGTGAAGAGGTTAACTGGGACAAACAAAAACTAATAGAGCTCAGTGTCTCTTATGAACTAGAATATAGCTTTTTCTTAAGCTTAATAAAATATTACGTGGAAGAAATATTAAAAGAAGATTATACTATTATTGAAAAAAGAATAAAAGGAAAAGAATCATTTCAAGATTTTTTAAATTTATCTTTAAGAAGCTATAGACACTATCAATTATCTATTTGGTATTATGAAACTTATAGTACGCCAAGTGATAAAATAGCTTTTAATAATACTTGTTTAAAAATAGGGGCCCTAGCTTCTAAATTACTAAAAGTAAGTGATAGAAAAAGTGTGATGCATTTTTTATCTAAAAGCTATAACATTCCTTATTCTTTAATAACTTCTAGTCTAGATTTATACAGTCAAACTGTAGAAAAAGAAGAAAAGCAAGTTAAAGCAAGTAAGGAGTATAGCCATGATGATATTTCCCGTGATCTTAATAAAAGTCAAATTCCTACAGAAACAACTATTGATAAATTAACAAGCGAAAAAGAATCTTACTACAACTTATGTGTCCTTCTATTAAATGGCGAGGAATCTGTGATAATAGATGAAATGATAAAACAAAATAATTTATCCATAAATGAGCTAACACCGTCTTTTTTAGAAGAATTCAGCCGGTATTATGCTCATCAAGATACTACTTTAAATGTTGAAGAAATCTTTTTTAGAGTAAATGCAAGTTATATAAATTATCTAAAAAATATAAACAGCAATATGTATTCTAAAGAAGAAAGAAAAGAAGCAAAAAGAGTAATAACAAATTTGCTTTATGGCAAAAATGGTCGCAAAACATTTATAAAAGAATATGGCCCAGAACAATTTGATCGTTACATCTCTATCATCCAAAATTGTGATCCTCATTTATTTGAACTTTATTGCTTTAGCATAAGCAAAAGGAAACCGGATATTTTAGATATAGTCAAAAGATTAGTAAAATATTTAAAGAATGGAATACCTAAAAAGGACAACACTAGAGGATTTACTATCTTAGATTACTATCAATTAATTGGAATCCCTCTTAAAAACGTAATGGGATACACCATTTATTTTTCGGGATCTGATCGAGAGATATTAACAAATTTCTGTCGTAAAAACATGTTTGGCTTATTAAGCAAACACGAAATATTAAGCTGCAAAACTGAAGTAAATGGGACACTTGATGAAAGAGGATTCATGATACCTGGGTCTGGTATTTTGATAACAGAAGAAGAAGCAAATATTATCATTGATTACTTAATCGAACAGGATATTCCTCTAACTTCAAAAACATATAAAGCCGGAATTAATCTATATTTAAATGGCGAATTAAAAAGAATAGAATATTATTCAAGAAAGTAACAAAACGTTACTTTTTTTAGTTATTGTTTAAAAAGAAAGTGCATATATTTTAGTCGAGGAGGCAATTATGTACTACGGTCTAAGTAACGAAGAAGTAGAGTTAAATAGAAAAAAATATGGATCAAACAGTATCACCAATGTAAAAACAAAAGGATTTTTCCGCCTTTTATTAGAATCTCTTGGAGATCCCATTATCAAAATCCTCTTAATTGCTTTAGCCATCAAAGTCATATTCTTGTTTCAAGATTCCAACTATTTTGAAACACTCGGAATATTAATAGCCATATTCTTAGCATCTTTTATTTCTACCATTTCGGAATACGGAAGTGAAGCTGCTTTTCGACGTCTGCAAGAAGAAAGTTCAAAAATTAGAGTAAAAGTGTTAAGAGGAGGAAAAGTTAAGGAAATACCAATTGAAGAAGTGGTAAAAAATGATGTTGTTATCCTTCAAAGTGGGGATCTGATACCCGCGGATGGTTATCTATTAAAGGGAAGTCTTAGAGTAGATGAATCAAGTTTAAATGGAGAAGCCAAAGAAGCTAAAAAATTACCTCCGTTAAACCCAAACAACTTAAAAGATGAAAACAAGCTTTTTCGTGGATCCGTAGTTTATAATGGGGATGCCTATATGCTTGTAACCGAAGTAGGAAACAACACACTTTATGGAGCTTTAGCTGGCGAAGTAGCTGAAAGTGCACCAACTTCGCCCTTAAAGTTAAGATTACAAGGCTTAGCTAAGTTTATTAGTCGAATTGGTTATTGTGGAGCAGCCCTAGTTACGATATCTTATTTGTTTTCTGTGATTGTTATTGACAACAATTTTGATCCTACTTTAATTATGAATACATTAACGGACTTCCACGTTATGGCAAACCACTTAATCTATGCCTTAACGTTAAGTGTTACGATCATTGTTGTTGCTGTACCAGAGGGCCTACCCATGATGATTACTCTAGTTTTATCAAGTAACATGAAACGTATGCTAAAAAGTAATGTTTTAGTCCGTAAGTTGGTCGGAATTGAAACGGCAGGAAGTATCAATGTTTTATTAACGGATAAAACTGGGACATTAACCAAAGGAAAACTAGAGGTAAGTGAAATCATTAGTGCTGACAATATTCATTACCGCAATATAAATATGATAAAACCAAATAAAAATTATTATGAACATTTATATAACTCTCTTTATTATAATAATGAAAGTAGCTACAGTGACAATGGTAATATTGTAGGTGGAAATGGAACCGATCGAGCTTGTCTAAAATTTATTGAAAAAGATGATTCGATAAAAAGAAGAATTGTGAGCCGTCAACCATTTGATTCCAAAGAAAAATACTCAACTGCAACACTAGACAATAATATCACCTATGTGAAAGGTGCCTCAGAGCGCCTCCTACCAAAAGTAAGTTACTATTTAGACAAGCAAGGAAAAGAAAGATTACTTTTAAATAAAAAGATAATTACCAGCATGACGGATAATTTAACCAAAAAAGGAGTACGCATTCTTCTTCTTTGTTATAGTAAAAAAGAAAATGCTTTAGAAAATCTCGTTTTTATTGGCCTAGTTGCGATTAAAGATGAATTAAGACCAGAAGCCAAAGAAGGAGTAAGCTTAATAAGAAGTGCGGGCATCAATATGATTATGATCACCGGTGATGCCAAAGAAACCGCTTCGTCCATTGCCACCGATGTAGGATTATTAGATAAAGATGATCTAGTCTTAACAAGTGAAGAGCTTTCTCATTTATCCGATGAGGAATTAAAGCATGTTGTTGGTAATCTAAAAGTAGTAGCCAGAGCTCTTCCAACAGACAAATCAAGATTAGTAAAAGTGCTTGAAAGCATGAATCTTGTAGTTGGCATGACGGGTGATGGTGTAAATGATGCTCCGGCCTTAAAGAAAGCTGATGTCGGCTTTGCCATGGGAAGTGGAACCGAAGTAGCCAAGGAAGCCGCCGATATAGTGATACTAGATGACAATATTTTATCGATTAGTAAAGCTATACTTTATGGTAGAACGATTTTTAAAAGCATTCGTAAATTTATTATCTACCAATTAACGGTAAACATGTGTGCCTTAATTCTATCGATTGTGGGACCATTTATAGGCATCAATACGCCAATTACCATTATTCAAATGTTATGGTTAAACATGATTATGGATACATTCTCAGGCCTAGCATTCTCTTTTGAACCACCTCTTAAAAGTTACATGTATGAACCACCCAAACCCAAAAGTGAACCAATTATTAATTCCTACATGATTGGAGAAGTGTTATTTACTGGACTGTATTCTGCTATTCTTTGTATATTATTTTTAAAACTGCCAATAGTAAGAGAATTTATTCGGGTAGGGGAAGATTACAAATATTTAATGACCGCTTATTTTGCTTTATTTATATTCATTGGCATATTTAATGCCTTTAATGCTCGAAGTGAAAGAATTAATATACTAGCCAATTTAAGCAAAAACAAAGTATTTATTGGAATTATCATTTTTATTATTTCCGTTCAAATCTATTTGATTTATCATGGGGGAGACTTATTTCGGACATATGGCCTAAAAGCAAATGAATTCTTTATTGTTTTAATACTAGCCTCTACCGTATTTCCAGTTGATTTTTTAAGAAAAACTTTTTTAAGACGACATCATTTAAAAACAGGCGTATAAATTTTTTTAAGAATTTTACACCGTTCGACAAATTTTGCAAATAGAATATGATAATATGATTGCAGGTGAGGAAAATATGCGTACATTTTATATCTTTAATATTAACAAAAACTTTTACAATTTAATGAAAAACAATCCCTATCATTTATATAAAACGATGGAAGACATTCATAGTTTTGATACTAATGATGTGAGTGTAGCTTACGATTTATTTATGCAAATCGTATCTCCATTTGATAAAAGTAAAATTAATAACTTAATCTTTAACGAATGCAAAGATAACGATTTTTATTCAAAATTTCATAACATTCACCGCATCCAAAACCGATACATCCCTGAAGATTCCTGCTTAGTAGTAAACAAAGCTTTCCTGTTACTTGAAAGTAACGTTTTAAACCCAGGCTTCTTAACGAAACTAAGCAGTATGAAAAATTTATTTGTTTGTGATTTTAAAAATAAAGATTATTTCTGGTTAAATGAACTTGTTCGCTTGTAAAAGTGTATCGTTTATAGTAAAATACTAATGAGGTGAAAATTTATGTGGGCAGAAATATTATGGTGTATCATAGGTCTTATTGTTGGTTTATTAATAGGATTCTTCTTAGCAAGATTCTTTATGCAAAGATATTTAAAGAAAAACCCTCCAATCAATGAAAAAATGATTGAGGTGATGATGACTAGTATGGGAAGAAAACCTAGTAAGAAACAAGTAAATCAAGTAATGAGAGAAATGAATAAATTTATGTAAAAAATACTCCTAAATTATTTCCAATATTTAGGAGTATTTATTTTACCTAAAAGATAATCAGCCGAAATATGATATTTATGACATATAGTATATAAAAAAGGAGTAGCAATTAAATGCTTTCCATTCTCATAATTAGTTATAACAGGGTGTACAGTATTTAAAATATTAGCTAATTTTTCCTGAGTTATTTTCTTCTCTTTTCTAAATTCTCTTAATCTTTGCCCAGATATTTTATTATCAAGAGAATGATTACTATCTTTATATTGAATTAAATCAACAAAATCAAAGAGGTAATCGAACGAGCAATTAAAATAATTACATAAAGTATTTAAATGCTTAGTAGGAATAATGACATATTCATTCTCGTATTTTCCATATTGACTTCTATCAATATTTAAGATATCAGCCATTTCTTTTTGTGTTAATTTACTTTTCTCTCTTATTAATTTTAATTTATTGCTATACATAATATCACCAAAATAATCTTCTCACGACAAAAGATAAATTAAAATTGTGTGGGGCAAATAGCTACATTTTTCTTGACTTTTAGTATACCCAAGCTTATAATTAATGTATAAGCTAGGAAACTATTCATATCATAGCTTATAAATTAAAATTGATAAATGAAGTAGAACTTCACAAGAAAGAGAGTTAGGTTATGAATTTCGAGGTATTAAAACAAAGTCATGTAAAAAGAAATATTGTCATTGGAGTAGTGGTAGTAGCAGTAATAGCT
>CALVHK010000003.1 GCA_944327405.1 uncultured Bacilli bacterium
GAAAGTTTATTAATTCTTGATTAAATTGATTCATAGAATTCACCATTATTAGTATGAACTTTAAAAATATTATTATAAGTGAAATTCGTTTGGTATTTACTTTTACTTAAAAGTGTGTTATAAGTGATTTAGGAGTGTAGGGCTAGAAAGGACTCCCTATGAAAGAACAACAATTTTATGAAGAAATTGAGCATTTAATAAAGAAAAATGAAATTAATAAAAGAGTAAGAAATCTAGAAGAAAATAATGATTTAGTTATGACTTATTGGCAAATAGGAAAATTAATTGTTGAAGCCCAAGGTGGAAGCAAAAGAGCAAAGTATGGTAATGAATTAATTAAGAAGTGGTCAATTAAATTAACAGAGTTTTATGGGAAAGGGTATAATGCTAGTAATTTAAGAAAATTTAGACAGTTTTATTTGCTTTTTCCAAAATGCGCCACAGTGTGGCGCACTTTAAATTGGAGCCATTATCGAAGGCTGTTATCTATTAAAGATGAAAATAAAAGAAATTTTTACTTAAATCTTTGTATTAAAAATCATTTATCAGAAAGGGAACTTACAAAAGAAATAGAATCGAATTCTTACGAAAGATTATTGAATAAACCTGAAAAAATTGAAATAGAAATACCTAAAGCATATTCTATTACAACTAATATGAAAAATCCAATTATTATTCCTGTTAGTTATGAAGTTAAAAATGAACATGATTTAGAACTAAATATTTTAGCAAATTTGGATTATTTCTTTAAGCAATTAGGAAATGGTTTTACTTATGTGGGTCATCAATATAAATTAATAAAAAATAATCACAATTATTTTATAGATATTTTACTTTTTAACTATGAATTTAATGCTTTTGTTAATTATTGAGTTAAAATTACGAAGTTTAAGAAAAGGGGATAAAGCGCAGATGGAATTTTATATGAAGTTGGTTGATGAACAAGTTAAAAAGCCATTTCATAATAGAACAGTAGGTATCATTATTTCTAAAGAAAGTGATAACTTTATTGTTAATTTTGTTAAAGGTAATGATATCATTCCTCTATATTATGAATTACAATAATAAATCTTATTTATAGGGGTGTGGGGAAGAAAGAATTCTCTATGAAAAAACAACAATATTATGAAGTAATTGAACGTTTAATTAAGAAAAGCAAAATTAAATGAAAGTAAGAAAATTAGAAGAGAATATTATTGGATAGCAAGTACAATAATAATACATATAGCTAGCAAAAGGCCAAAATAAAAAGGCCTAGTGTTTCCACTAGACCATTACCAAAAATTACATACTGTAATATAAATTGAATCGCCGTATACGAGAATCGTACATACGGTGGTGTGAGAGAGGAAGATAAATAATTTATCTTCCTCTACTCGATTTGGTTAGTTGATTTTGGTAATTGTGAATGATCCAGAATATCTATCGTTTGGTACTAATTCAAAGTCTACATTTGAAGTGTTAATGAAGCGATAAGTTGAACCAGCATTACCGTTAAATATAGCATTACCATTAATTGTTCCAGTTTCACATAGATTTAATTTATTGTGAGTAGATGAGTGAGCGATTAGGGCATCTCCTGGATAGAATTGGTGTAATTCGATACCTAAAGCATTTGGTTCACAGTCATAATCTTTATTTTTAAGATTTCTAACGTTAACCCACCAATGGATTAAATATTGTCCATCTTGAGGTAAAGTAAATTCACCAGTAGTTGGATCGTAAGTAACACCATTGCTTAAGTTCGTGATTCCAAGTCTAAGTGGATCTCCACTTGCTACAAATAAATTTGACTCATCGTGTACCATAGCTGCGGCATTGAATGATGGTCCAGTAGGACCGGTTGCTCCGGTAGGCCCAGTAGCACCAGTAGGTCCGGTAGCTCCGGTAGGTCCAGTAGCACCAGTAGGTCCGGTTGCACCAGTAGCACCGGTAGGACCGGTAGCACCAGTAGGACCAGTAGCTCCGGTAGGACCGGTAGCACCAGTAGCACCAGTAGGTCCAGTAGCTCCGGTAGGTCCGGTAGCACCAGTAGGTCCAGTTGCTCCGGTAGCACCTCTTGGTCCGGTAGGTCCAGTTGGTCCAGTGCAGCATGGTCCGGTAGGTCCAGTATAGCCAGTTTCGCCTCTTGGTCCAGTAGGTCCGGTAGGTCCAATTTCACCTCTTGGTCCAGTAGGCCCTGTTGGACCAGTACATTTGAAACAACATTTTACAATCTCGCAGCAACAGTTTGCCTCAGGATTTGTATAAATGGTGTCCGTATTGTTTTCTATCATTTTTTTCCTCCTTCCAATAGTATGATATGTGCTTTTTAAAATGTTGCATAAACGAATGTCTCTATTATATGTTAAATTTAAAAATATGTTCTTATTTTTGGGTTATTTGTCATAGTTTTAAGTAGGTGATGTACATGCGCTTAAGTGATTTACAAGCGAAAATGGTTGTTAATGTAAAAGATGGGAAACATTTGGGAACCATTATTGATGCTGAAGTTAGTGATACGGGTCAGATTATTTATTTTACGGTTATGGTTAGACATTTGTTTAAAAGATTATTTAAAAATGAGCCGGAAGTAAATATTACCATTCAGCAAATTGTTAAAATTGGTACGGATGTTATTTTGGTTGAGTTATAATAATACTATCTAAAGTTTGAAAAAAATGTTATAATATTTGTGTTGAATAAAAAGGAGGAAATTGTTTGGGTAGTAAAAAAGAAGTGGATAAAAAGACTAGTGAACTTATATTTTCATTAATGCATTTTATTTATGGAACTGATTTAATTACTTTGCGTATTCAAGATCTTAAGGATATTAAGCTCGATAATGGATTAAATCCTTTAATGCTTACCATTATTCGGGGAGAGGATCCGTTGATTGATTATTGTCTTATGCATGGTATTGATATAAATGAAACGATGGATAATGGGCTTACTCCTTTAATGTTTGCAACTTATCGGGGGCAATTAGAGGTCGTAAGAAAACTGCTAGAAAGTGGGGCTAATCCTAGCTTAGAAGATAAGCAAGGGAATAATGCCTTGATGTATGGCTGTTTGGATCAACCTTCCATGCTAATTCAGCATTTTGGGAGTATTTTAAAATTACAGCCCAAATGGAAGATAGAAATTCAAGAATTTATTGCTTCTCAAACCGATTTAAATCCATTTTTGGATCGTAATGAAATAATTTTGTATTTACTCGATCAAGAAATAGATTTAAACCATATAAATAAAACGAATCTTAGTGCCCTTGATTTATATATTTTAAATGAATATTTAAATAATTTAGAAATTATTGATATTATGATTCAAAAAGGGATGAATTCAAAGAATCCAGATCAGTTGCTAAGATTAGCAAAACAAAGACGACAAGCATTTAATTTATTCTCTTCTTTTATTCATAGAAAAGAAAGAAGCGTTATTAAAGAAAAGATTACTCATTTATCGAGAGTTAGGAAACAATAGGTGATTAAGTTGAATAAAAAAACATATGTGATAGCAATTATTATTTTGATTATTGATCAGGTTAGTAAAAGTTTGATTGAGATCTTTTTTCATTTGCACGAAAGTGTTCCTGTTATTAATGATTTTTTCTATATTACTGTTGTTCATAATACGGGTGGAGCATGGAGTATATTTAGTAATCATAGTTATCTTTTTATTATTGCTAGTGTAGTTGCGATTGTTTTATTAATTAAGTTTATGTTTGGTTTTAAAAACAATTTGCGTAATAATATTGCTTTTGCTAGTCTTTTTGGAGGAATATTTTCTAATTTAGCTGATCGAATATTCTTGGGTTATGTAAGAGATTTTTTGGACTTTAAAATATTTGGTTATAATTATCCAATATTTAATATTGCTGATGTAGCTATTGTTGTTGGCGTTATTTTACTTTTTGTAGCTATTATTAAAGGAGAGGATCATAAATGAGAGTGTTAGTAAGTGATACTGAAAATGTACGAATTGATAAATATTTGGCAAGTAAAACTGAATATTCTAGAGAGTTTATTCAGAAACTTATTGATTCAAAGTTAGTTCTAGTGGGTGGTAAGCCGGTAAAAGCTAGCTATAAGGTGAGTCAGGATGAGGAAATTGTTATTCATGATGAAGAGATGAAGATTGAAGAGGATATAGAACCAGTTAAAATGGATCTGGATATTGTCTATGAAGATGAGTATTTGATGGTAATTAATAAGCCTAGTGGGTTAGTCGTTCATCCGGGGAATGGAAATTATAATAATACACTTGTTAATGGGCTTATGTATTATACCAAAAATTTAAGTAATGTTGGGGGGTGTGATAGGCCGGGAATTGTGCACCGAATTGATAAAGATACGAGTGGCTTACTACTTGTTGCCAAAACGAATCAGGTACATGAAATACTAGCTGATGATTTTAAAAACAAACGAATTAAAAGAGAATATCTGGCGCTTTTAGATGGTGTGTTTATGAGAGGAAGTGCTACTATTGATGCGCCAATTGGTAGAGATAAAAACATGCGTGAGAGAATGGCTGTTGTTGAAGATGGTAAGAATGCCGTAACGCATATGAAAGTTCTTAAAAGATATGATAAATATACTTTAGTTAGCTGTATTTTAGAGACAGGACGGACTCATCAGATTCGCGTTCATATGGCTTATATTGGTTATCCAGTCCATAATGACCCTGTGTATTCAAAAGGAGCTGCAACTAGTTTTGGTCAGTTTTTACACTCTTATAAAATGAATTTTATTCATCCTATAACTAAAAAAGAAATGGAGTTTGTGTGTCCACTTCCCAAGACTTTTCAAGATTTTTTAGATAGTATAAAAGAAATATAAAAACTGTTTTAAGATTATGCCAATAATTAGACTCGTGATTAAAAAATAAATTAAAGGGAATATTTTTACTTCATGAAATATTTCCTTTATTTTTAGGTTTAGGAAAAAGGCGGAAATAAAAAGCAAGATACTAATAATAAAACTATATAAGTAATCGTCAAAATAAAAATAGTATAGGGGAAGTATGATTAAAAAGATAAAGTTTATGATAATATAAAATAAGTTATCATGATTAATATTCTCTTTGTAAATAAAGTAATAAGTTACAATCAAAATTAGGAGAATAAATGTTAAGTAAAATATCAAACTCATAGAACACCCTCTTTACTAAATATATGTTTTGTTATAAAATAAAAGTACAGGTGAGGTGATGCATATGCATTTTAATATATTAAATAAAAATGATGAGATGGTTATGTCTTTAGTTCATTATTTTATTACTGAAGAAAATTATACACCAATTGTCGTTCGAGGTGTAAAAGATGAGATTTGGTTAGAGAATTTGGACGGACCATACCGCATTATTCGAATCAATTCTAATTATATTCATAATGATGAACAATATAAGTTTGATCTATTTAAAACGAAAAAAGTAGTGGATCAAATTAAGAAGAAGACATTATCTTTAAATATGAATACGCTAAATATTTTCTTAAATCTAGGAGATAACGTTCATATGAATGAGGAAGAAGGAGAAAAGAATATATCTTCGATTAAGTTTACAGATATTGATGGAATTTTAAAAGATAAGAATATTGTTAAAGTATTTCCTAATATTAAGAATAAATTAATTAAGGATAAAGAAGGTATTGATTTAATTGTTAATGTAACCAATGATATTAATGCGAAAACCGTTGAGGATAATAAAGTCTTTACTAAGATATTTGAACCAAAAAAAATGATTGTTACCCCAATTATTATTGCTTTATGTGTTTTAATGTTTATTGCAACCTATATTTGGGGTAGAGGTAGTGAAGATAGCATTACACTTTTACTTTTTGGGGCTAATTACCGACCTTTAGTCCAAATAGGTCAATTTTGGAGACTAGCAACATCTATATTTTTACATGCTGGTATCGTTCATTTGCTTGTTAATATGTATTCTCTTTATATTCTCGGTAAGCAGATGGAAGGATTTTTGGGAAGGTTTAAATTTTTGATCGTTTACTTGGGAAGTGGAATACTAGGTTCGCTGTTATCCGTAGTCGTGCATTCGAGTGTATCTGTTGGTGCTAGTGGAGCAATATTCGGCTTGCTAGGATCATTACTTTACTTTGGATATCATTATCGTTTGTATTTGGGAACGGTTTTAAAAACACAAGTTATTCCAATTATTATCATTAACTTGCTTATTGGTTTTTTAGTTCCGGGAATTGATAATTTTGCGCATATTGGTGGATTAGTTGGTGGCTATTTACTTACTATGGTTGTCGGTGTACCCGGTAAATCCAAGAAAAGTGATCGTATTAATGGGGCAATTGTACTAATCTTGCTAGTAGCGTTCTTAAGTTATATGCTATTTGGATATTTGAGGTAACTATGGAAAGATTACAAAAAGTGATTGCGGATGCTGGGATTACTTCAAGAAGAAAAGCTGAAGAACTTATTCTTGCTGGGAAAGTCCGGGTCAATGGTGAAGTTGTAGGTGAGCTCGGTGTAAAGGTAAGTGGCAGTGATATCGTTGAAGTCGATGGAGTTATGATTAACCGTGATATAGTCAAAAAATATTATTTGCTTAATAAACCAAGAGGGGTTATATCCAGTGTAAGTGATGATAAAAAAAGACCTACAGTTGTTGATTATATAGATACGGAGGCTCGCATTTATCCGGTTGGAAGGCTTGATTATGATACTACAGGATTGATTATTCTTACCAATGATGGGAGTCTTGCTAATTTGCTTATGCATCCAACAAATAAAATACCTAAGACTTATATTGCAAAAATAGAAGGCTTATTAAATAAAGATGATATTGACCGGTTACGTAGTGGCGTAATGGTTGATGGGAAAAAAGCCTATGTCGAAAATTTTAAGATTCGAGATAAAAATTTAGAAAAGAAAACTTCGATTGTAGAATTAACCATTGTAGAAGGTAGAAATCATATTGTAAAGAAAATATTTGAAGCTTTACATCATCCGGTTATTCGCTTGTCGAGAATTAAGATTGCTTTTTTAGAAATTGGTAATTTGAAAAGTGGAGAATATCGAGAACTTTCTATTAAAGAAGTTAAGAAATTATATAGTTTGAAGTAAGGCTATACATAAAAAAGGGAATGTTATAAAATAATTTATCTATTTTCTAACATTCCTTTATCTTTTTCTACTGTGATTTTCTATTTTTTTATTTTTTCCAGTAATGCAAGCTTTTAGGCCATTTAAACTTATATCTTTAACTAGGGAAATAACTTTATCTGCGTGGCTCATGATTTGACCTTCTATAAATTTACTGTGGCTTAATGACAAATGTCCTATTTTTCCTCTTAAACTAGATGCTATAATTAGGTTTTTAATTCTAGAATTTAACTTTTGAAATTTTTCTTCATTATTTAAATTTGTTGGAAGATTATCCATTGCTCTTACCGGCCATGGGAACATGTGATGAATAACTCCATCAATTATAATTTTTGCTCTTTCTTCATTTATAAAATAATCTGGATACCATGTAGAAGCGTTTATTGCTGCTTCTAAAGGATGCACTAAGGCATGAGAGTTTATAAATGCTTTTTTTGTTTGTTTGGAATTTTGCCAAGGAAACTCGTATAGGTCATGAAACATTGCAATAATGATTGCTGTTTTTGTTTGGTTTGTTGGTAAGTTTCTTTTTTTAGCGATTTTGAACGTATAAACTGCATCACTGATAATGTGATATCCTAAACTAATTTGATCGTGATGGGCAAATTCTTGAATGTTCATTCTTCTTTGAAATTCAGGATATATAAATATTGGGTAAATAGTTTGCCAGATAAAACTTTTATCTTTTTCGTTTATTTGATATTTATCCATAATCTGGTTAATAATATCTATGTTTTGTTCTAACATTTTTTATTTTCCCCCTTTAATTGAATATATTTTACTGTTTTTTCTTAATTTTGTCAAACAAATAAAAAAAGAAGATTGCTCTTCTTATCATATGTATTATTCTTCTTCAATGGAAATCGCACTAGTAGGGCAAGAAGAAATTGCACTTGCTAGGTCGCCACTTTCTAGGTTTTCATTGTTTGTAGCGTGGCTTAATCCTTCATCATTAAATTCGAAATGTTCAGGATCAATTGATACACATGCTCCACAACCAATACATGCTTCGTCATTCACAATAATTTTTTTCATAATAACATCTCCTTGTAATCATTATATCAAAACTTTTTAAAAATGAAAACATAAAGCCTTTAAAAACATAAAAAAATATGTTATCATTATATTGAAGGATTGTGGCGTATGAAAACAAGAATGGAAAAATATTATGATGAAGAAAATAATAACATTGCTTTAAGACAACAAAAGAATGTTGATCTTTATGAAAATCTTGATGATTATGAAGTAGATGATTATAAACTGGAAGCGAATGCAACGGTTCTTGATAATAATGCGAAAAATATTGATGTTGAAAAAATCAAAAAGATTTTGGATACAAAGTATAATAAAACTCCGAAAAGAAGAAGTATTGTGGTTGAAGAACGTGATTATGAGGAACCAAATATTAGCTTAGATGAAACGAGAGAATATGATATTAATGCCATATTAGAGCGAGCTCGGAGTGAAAATAACTGCGATTACGAAAAAGAGCGACTTAAGAAAATTCGAGATACTCAGTTTGATATTTTAAATAGTTTGGATATTGAAGGAGAGGAAGAGGAAAAAGAAGAGACTAAAGACAATAATGAGCTTATGGATCTTATTAATACGATTACTGCTAAAGAATTGGAAGTTAAGAATAGCAAGAAAGAACCTGACTTAGATCCTTTGGATATTTTAACGGATTTAAAGGGTAGTGATGATACCGTAGTGGTCGATGGCATTCATGAGGAAGCGGAAAGTGTTAATGAAACATCTCCAATTATGTCTTTAGAAGAGGCAGATAAAATTAAACCGACCATTATGGAAAATAAAACCCAAGACTTAACAAGTACTTTACAGTTTACGCAAAGTGATTTTGATGATTTTAATGATTTAAAAAAGGAAGTTAAATCAAGTAGAGCCCTTATTTATATTATTATTGTTATTGTTAGTTTGATTTTTATAGCCGGTCTAATTATCTTTTTAAATAATTTTTTAAATCTTTCTTTATTTTAATGCATATAGTTTAGTATGAGAAATGGTTTTAAAAGTAAGAGACAAAATAAAAGTAAAATATTATCGAAAATCGTTTTTATTACAATCATTTTTGTTGTCTTGCTTACCATTTTTTTATTATCTAAATTTATGAATAATTTAGATCATTCTTTAATTGAGATTAGTACCAATGAAATAACAAGGGTAACTTATGAATTTATTACGGAAAGATTAGATAGTAGTGTTTTTACCGGTGCCAATTTAGAAGATATTCTTGTTATTGAGAAAAATAGTCAAGATGAAATTATTTATGTTGATTTTGATTTGGAACAAGCATATCTTGTTTTGGATCAAGTATCTACGATTTTAAATGATTCTTTTAAGGATTTAGAAAGTGGTAATGTGTCTGTAGCTTATCTAGATCAAGAGTTATCGCATGATTTGGGAAGTATGGTTTTATCTATTCCCATTGGGAATAGTTTTTCTAATATGTATTTTTATAACTTTGGTCCAAGAGTTCCTGTGCGGATAAATTTTATTGGGTCGGTACTTACAAATCTTAAGACGAAAGTAACGAATTATGGACTTAATAATGCTTTAGTAGAAATGTTTGTATACATTGAGTTTAAGACACAAATTATGGGTTCTTTTGAAGTAGAAGAAGTGACTTTGAAATATGATGCTGTGATTGCATCGATGATGGTAGAAGGGGAAGTTCCTCAATTTTATGGAGGTACGATCGAAAAAGAAAGTAGCATTTATTCTAAAGATATTGATTAGTTTATATAAAAGTATATCTGTGGAATTTACATTAGAATGTGTTAGCTGTAGAAGAAATACGTAATGTTTTCCAAAAATAAAAAACCCAGATTTCTCTAGGTTTAATTAGCATTTATGGTAGCGACGGAGAGGATCGAACTCCCGACCTACCGGGTATGAACCGGTCGCTCTAGCCAGCTGAGCTACATCGCCAAATTACTTTACAAAGGTTGTCCTTTGTTTGAAACAATAATAATATATCATAAAAAAATTAATTTTACAATACCTAAATTGCTTGATTTTCAAATTATGACAGTGTATTATATTAATAGGTGATACAAATGATGCAATGTTGTTGTTGCTGTTTTAGGAAATTTATTCAAAAAAATTTAGTCATGTAAACTTTTGATGGTACCAAATTCTTTCATAGTTTATATGATATTATAGGAGGTACCTAATATGTTTAAAAGACAAGTTAATAGTATTCGATGTTGCTTTTCTTTAAAATTAAATAATTAAAGAAAGGAAATGGAGAAATGGAAAAATTAATTGGAAATACACCTATGGTGAAGATAAAATATCGTTATCAGGGGAATATTGGGTATGTTTATGCAAAGCTAGAATACTATAACTATACGGGAAGTATTAAGGATCGGATTGCTTATTATATACTTATAAAATCAAAAGAATTAGGTCTTTTAAAAGACGGGCAAGCGATTGTGGAAGCGACGAGTGGAAATACAGGGATTAGTTTTTCTGCTCTAGGTGCTTTAATGCATCATCCTGTTCATATTTTTATGCCGGATTGGGCAAGTGTTGAGAGAGTAAATATTATGAAGCTTTATGATGCCAATGTATATTTAGTAAGTAGAGAAGAAGGGGGATTTCAGGAAGCAATTCGAAGAAGTGAAGAGTTTGCTTCAGAAATTAATGGCTTCTTACCTAAACAGTTTGAGAATACTTTAAATATCGATGCTCATTATAATGGTACGGGAAGAGAAATACTTGATGCACTTCCAAATGTTGATACTTTTGTTAGTGGAATTGGTACTGGTGGTACTTTAATTGGCGTTGCTAAACGATTAAAAGAATATGATAAAGATATTCAAATTGTTGCTTTAGAACCAAGTAGTATGCCTTTAATTAGTGAAGGTAAAATAATTGGTAATCATAAAATTGAGGGAATTGGGGATGATTTTATTCCCGACATCGTTGATCGTAATTTGATTGATAAAATTGTGTTAATAAATGATGGAGATGCGATTAATATGAGCAGACTTTTAGCTAAAAAGTTGGGCCTTGGCGTAGGTATATCTAGTGGTGCTAATTTTTTGGCTAGTGTTATTGCTAAAGGAAAGTGTGTTGCTACGGTTTTTGCTGATGATTTTAAGAAATACTTGAGTACAGATTTAATAAAAGATGTTGATCTTAATCCGGAGTTTATATCCAATCAGATTGAGTTATTAGATTTAGAGGTTGTGTAGATAAATGCTATCTTAGGGTAGCATTTTTATTTGATTTAAGGTAAAATAAATGTATAAGAAAGGGTGGGGTATTTATGGGAAAAATCTCTAATGCAATATTATTACTCGATTATCTAAGTAGTGGTAATAAGTATTCTGCTAAAGAGCTTTCTGATAAAATTGGTGTAAGTGAAAGAATGATTCGCTATTATAAAAGTGAATTGGAAAAATCTGGTATTTATGTAGAACACTTTATGGGACCAAACGGAGGGTATTTTCTTAATAATAACTCTTATCAATTTAACCATTTTAATAAATATGACTTACAATTACTGGAAGGCACATTGTTTGAATTAGAAAAAAGTAATTATGTTCATATCGAGGAATATGCTTATTTAATAGAAAAAGTTAAACATCTTATTGATATTGAAGAAGAAAAAAGCAAAGTTTTTTTTGATGATGATAGTATTGACAATTCTAATGTTTATTTTAAAATTAGTGAGTGCATTAGAGCAAATAAAAGCATTTTAATTTTGTATGAAAATTTAGAATCAGTTTGGCAGGAAAGAAAGATTCATCCTTTAATCTTTTTTAAGTATTCTTCAAAAGTTTATGTTACTGCTTTTTGTGAATTAAGACAAGATATTAGACATTTTGATTTAGAAAGAATTAAAATTGTCGATCAATAAATACAAAATACTTCCTATATTTGTGATATAATATATTTAGGAGGAAAAAATTATGAATTATTTGTTGTTAGATTTAGATGGCGTTATATTAGATTCTGAGCAGAGAGTTGTAAATGAAAAAAATAAGTGTCCTAACGTAGGGTGGGATGATTTTTTTAATACTTTAGATTGGTATAGTTTGTTAGCTGAATCAGAACCTATTAATGATTCTGTGGATATCATAAAAAGTGCTCAAAAAAGAGATAAAGAGATTGCAATTTTAACAAAGGTTCATACTTTATTAGAAATGCAAGCTAAAGTTTATGATATGCATCGAAGAGGAATTTTTTTACCTATGTTTTTTGTACCACCTCATGTAAAAAAAAGTGAGATATTTTTACCTAAAAATAATGAAATCCTAGTAGA
The DNA here is from genome assembly GCA_944327405.1 of uncultured Bacilli bacterium. GTDB lineage: Bacteria > Bacillota_I > Bacilli_A > RF39 > UBA660 > Caccenecus. The sequence continues at coordinate 12,403 of CALVHK010000003.1, forward strand.
TGATAGTCTTAAAAATCTACATGATTGGAATTTGAATGGCGGGACTAGCATATTGTTTGCTTCAACATCTTCTGATGAAGTTCCTTATGAATGTATTAATTCGTTGAAAAGAATTTTGTAGAGGTAGAAGTTATGATAGATAAAGAACTTTTAGAGAATTATAAATATGCTTTAAGTCAAAAATATAATGCTATATGTTTTGATATAGATGGCACTCTAACTTTAGAAAAGTCTTCACAGATCGATTCAAGAATTTATCCGTATTTTGCAAATATCTTAAAACATTATATTCCTATAGTTTTTATCACTGGTCGAGGAGAGACTGGAATTAGAGAATTAATAGATGAGATTATTCCGGTCTTGAAAAATAGATATGAGGTAAATGATAAGCACCTAAAAAGGATGTATGCTTTAACTAATGATGGTGCAAGATTGTTTCTTTCTGATAAAAATATTTTTGATAATAATTTATATATTTCTTTAGAAGAGGAATTTTTAAGATTAAAAAATCTTAATTCAGAGTTATTATATATATTAAAAGAAGAACAATTGGATTCTTATTGTCAAATTACTTATTCTAAAGATTTACAAACTAATAAAATTATAAATATTAGACTTATGCTATTGGCTGATGATCATAATATTGAAAGCAAGATTATAGCTATTATTAATAAATTGATTAATAGAACTGGTTCTATTAATATTAATTTGAGTAAGGGACATTTTCGAGGACATTCAATCCTACAAATAGGGACAACCATTAAAGGGAATGCTATTAAAGTTACCGAAAGAATAATAGGTATTCCTGAAAATTCTATGCTTAGAATTGGCGATTGTGGTAATTTTGAGGGAAATGATTATACTATGCTTAATTGTTTTCAAGGATTTAGCGTTAATGAGGTGAGTGGTGCTAAAGACTCCTGCTTTCCTATTATTTCTAATGGAAAAATAGTCAAAGGAGTAGATGCAACTATAGCTTTGCTAAAAAAAGTTAAACTTATTCCAACAATGTGTTTGCAGCATGCTTTGGAGAAAGATTATGTAAAAAAATATTCAGAAGTAGAACAACAAATGAATTTAGGTAAAAATAAGAGAATTGCACATTTTGATGAAATTATAAACAAAAGATTTAATGTAGTAGATGGAATTTATGGATTGTTTGATAAAAACAGTGGAAGTATTAAAATACCTATGTATGAATGGAATTTGATAGATGATCAAAATCCTTTGAAGCAATTTTGGGGATTGCAATCAGAAAATCAAAATTTATTAAATTCACTTAGGGATAACGAAAATATATTATTGAGAGGTTCTAAAAATTATTATTATTTTTTAGCTAATCGTCTTCATGATGAGAATAATGACAGGGATATTTTGAGTAGGCAAATGGTTCAGGAATGGCTCTTTAATTATAATAATTTCTTTACCTATGCATGCGAAGCTATTAAAAAAGTTTATTTTGTTAATAGCGTTGAAAATGTAAAAATGCTATTGGGAATTTTAGATAATGCTAGGAATTATTTATTAATATTAATTAATCAACAAATAAACAATATTTCTAACCGTAATAATATTTTATTGAATCTTAACTTATATGATGAAAATTCAATTTTATATAATTTATTTACACTTTTAGTTAACGTTGATGCCACTATGGCTTATATTACTTTTGATTTAAGTTATCAAATAGATAAAGATTATGTTATAAATTTAATCAGAAAAGTTTTACTTATTTCTAAAAAATTTAATTTATCATTTGAAAAGGAATGTGTGAAAGAAAATTATTCAAAGGATTTTAGAGTGTATCGTGAAATTGATAATTTTGCAGAGAATTTTATTACCTGTTATTATGCTTTGCAAAAAAATCTTGATTTTAATAATTATAGTTTTTGTGGTCTTAGCTATGGTGGTATTGAATTACCAATGATTATGAAACTGTTAAATAAAGAATTTAAAGATATATATGTTTTAAAATTTAATTCTAGAATTGATGGTTATACTCAAAAGCAATCATTTGAATTGCGCTATTTTGATATAAGTAAAATTGGAGGCATGATTCTGACTGGCATAAATTTATCTAGAAAGGTTATATTGTTAGATGATAATTTATTGACTGGTAAAACTATGCAGTTAGCTATAACAACACTCTATGATTTAGGTCTTGATGTTAGTAATGTTTTGGCTGTTAGATATCCAAGTGTTAATAGAATAAGTCAAATGTTTTTACCTAATCATGGTGCGGTGGATTATAGATTGTTTTTTGAATTTATTCAAGGTTTGTATTTTCCTAGTCCTTATAGTTGGAGAGACTTTTGCAGTGATAATAATTATACAGACTCTTTAGGAGTATTTGATTTGAATCGTCATAAAATTTTAGAATGTTTGTTAAAAAATGGTGATTATTCTAAAAATAGCGAAGTTATGCAATTAAGAAGACAGCTGAATAAATAATAATATTGTTTTATAAATTAAATGAATTGGAGGATATATGAAAGTAATAAGTATTGGGGATTTGGTTACAGACTTTTATTATAAAAATGGTAATTTAATAGGTGTAAATGGGGGAATGTCGTCCCATAATATAATTGCTAATTTAAGTAAATACAAAATTGATACTGCTGTATATGGAGTATGTGGTAATGATGATGTTGGAGAAGTGGCTTTAGATAGTTTAAGGAAATTAAATGTAAATGTCGATCATGTTTTAATAGATGAAAATATTCGTACCAGATGTTTTCATGTTTCTTATTATGAGCAAAATGGAAACCGAGAGTTTACATCTAAAAAAAGATGTCCTTATTGTAATAGTAAAAAATGGTATTTGGAAAGTGCTATTGATACGAATTATATTTTGAATCATATTAATGATGAAGATATTTTGGTGTTTGATAACTTAAATTCTAAAAATCAAACTATTATTAATAATTCTTTAAATAAAAAGATGTTAGATTTAGGACAATATTTTGAATTAGAAGAATATAGCAATGATGAAATTGTTAATATAATAAAATCTAAGTTTGATATAATAAACTTAAATGAACGAGTAGGGAAATATTTGTTAAAACGTTTCGAATTAGATAATTATATTGAGTTAAATTGTTTATTAAGATCTAAGTTGCTTATTATTACGCAAGGAAAGAAAGGTGCTTCGTTTACTTTTGGCGAGGAATTGTTATATAAAGAAATTGAAGATGTATCAGAGGAGATAGATGCCACTGGGGCAGGAGACGCATTTTTTTCGGTGTTTATTTTTCGATATATAAAAAACAATTATGTCGTTGATTCTCATTTTATTGATAAAGCATTTGAGTCTGCTCTAAAGTTAACAAGAAAGGTAGTAACTAAATTTGGAGCTCGAGGTCACTTGCAAACTTTTATAAAAGTAAAAAAGGTAGATAATATTTGTACTTGCGATAAATTTTTGCCTGTAGAAAGAAAACAGATTAAACGGTGTAATATTAATATAAATCATTTGGAAAATAGAGTAATAAATGCAATAAACAGTAAGGCTTATGCAAATTTGTGTAGTATAAATTTTGCAAATTGTAATAATTCTTTATTTATTGGAACTGGTGGCTCTTATGCGGCAGCTGTTTTTGCTGCTAAAGTAATTAATCAAATTTATGCAACTAATACTTTAGCTATGTATCCAAGAGATGTATATTATCGAAATAATGATAATATAAACAAAGTTTTTTTGATAACTTATTCTGGTACGACAAATGATTTGTTAGAAAGTACAAGTTTGATTAGTAATGATAAAAAATATATTATTACAAAAGGTGATACTAAAAAAATTGTTTTGAAAACACAATTGTCTAAAAAAAATATTATTTCTTATTCTACAGTAAACAGTAAGAACACTGAAAGAGGTTTTTTGTCATTCGAAGGAGCAGTAGCACCATCTGCATTGTTTTTGAAATGCTATTTTGAGTATTATCAGAAAGAAAACTTAGAGCAATTTATTAGTGATTGTTTTAAATATTGGCAAAGTTATTTTAATGATTATTTTCATAAAAATAGAGATAAATTAAATGAATTTTTGAAAATTGGAAATACAATTAATGTTTTTGTAGGAGATTTTGCGACAGTAGCTGGTTTGGATTTTGAAAGTAAAATTACTGAGTCAGGAATTTTAAATGTTATTATTCATGAAAAAAAGAATTTTTCTCATGGTAGGTTTATTAATTATGAGCATAGACAAAATTATTGTAGTGTTTATTTTAAGCAAAATAAAACGACTGAGTATGAGTATAAGTTGTTAAAATATTTAGAAAAAGGAAGTAATTTAATTGTTGAAAGTAAATATGATGGTTTATTGGGCGAATTTGATTTATTAATTGCTTCTCAATATTTAATTTATTATATTGCTAATTATTTATCCATAGATTTATCTAAACCTTCTTATAGTGAAGACGCGATGAAAATATATTTTTATAAGGGTACATTATAATATTCTTTTAAAAATAGTTTTTTTCTGCAAGTTTTTTTGGTATAATAAATTTATTAATGGAGGTAACATGAAGAAGAAAGTTATTATTGGAGTTATTATTATTGTTATTTTGCTTGCGGCTATTCTTACCTTGTTCTTTGTTTTTTGGAATAAAGAAGAAGCACCGGGATTAAGTGATGCTGAAGCATTTAGCGAGGAATATATGGGAGTAGATACTGATAATGTTTTTAGTTACCGGAATGCTGAGGAAATTATTCGAATCTTAGAGCATGGAACTGGTGTTGTTTATTTAGGATTTCCGGAATGCAAATGGTGTCAAAAATATGTTACTTATTTAAATGAAGCGGCGAAAGAAAATGATATTACTCGTATCTATTATTTTGATATTTATGAAGATCGGGCAAATAATACGGAAGAGTATCAGAAAATCGTTTCCTTGCTTGAAGAGTACTTAGAGTATGATGAAGAAGGAAATAAGAGAGTATATGTTCCAGCGGTTATTGTTGTTGACGGTGGAGAAATTGTTGGTTTTGATGATGAAACAAGTCTAGATACCCATAACTTAGATGATCCGGATGAATATTGGACGGACGAAGAAGTTAGTGATTTAATGACAAATCTTGCTAGTATGTTTTCCTACGTCAATAGTGGGGTATGTAATGAGTGTAATGAATAGCAAATAGCGATATTTGCTTTTTTCTAATGTTTAGTCGAGGTGGTAGAAATGGAGTTTAAATTTGTTTTATCTAATAAAGTAAAAGAATTTTTAAATAATAGCAAATTAGAAGAAATCAGTATTGGATGTTCTTTATCTCAAGTGATAAAAATTGTGAGGGGTGAAAAGATTTATTTTTTAAAAATGATGGAAGAAGGAGGACTTACACAGGAATATCAAAAATTAATGTGGTTAGAAGGAAAGATACCTGTTCCTAAAGTTGTCTTATTTGTAAAAGAAAATGGAAGCGAATACATGATTACAGAAGGATTGGATGGAGAGATGCTTGCTTCTAGTTATTATCAAGAACATGTGGATGAGGCGATTAAAGTGATTAAAGAAGCTTTTATTAAATTTACGGAAGTTAATGTTTTAGATTGTCCTTTTCTTATGACTAATGATGTTTTGTTAGAAACAGCTCGTAATAACATTTTAAACAAGCTTATTTCTTTTGAAGGAACTAGTGAGTGGGTGCAAAAAAGATTTTCTAGCTTGACAGATATTCTTCATTATTTAGAAGAGAATAAATGGGACGCAGAGCTTACTTTTGCTTTTGGAGATTTATCCTTGCCTAATATTTTTGCATGTAAGGACAAACTTGTAGGGTTTGTTGATGTTGGTCTGTGTGGCGTTGCTGATAAGTGGTTAGATATAGCCGTCGTGCAAAAATCTATTCGTAGAAATTTAGGAGAAGAAGCAGTTAGTATTTTTTATGATGCTTTAAATATAGAACCTGATGAGGCAAAAATCGATTATTATATGTTATTGTTAGAGTTAATGGAATAGAGTTGTTTGATTTTCAAGAAAAATTGTGTTATATTATTTTCAAGTTTTATTAGAGGGGGAATTTCTAATGAAAGAGCTATTTATAACCCACTTGATGATAAGACAGCTAAATCTTTATTTAGTGAATTTATAGATCAAAATCCGATTGATGATGAAGATATTAGAGTGGCTAGTGAAGAAGCATATCAAGAAGGACTCATTAGTGAAGAAGAGTATCATTTAATACTAAAAGAATTAAAAGAATATTTAAATCAAGAGTTATCTTTAGAAGAAGTTCAAGAACTATCTAAAGAAGACTTTGAAATTTATTATCAAAATAGGTTAGATTCTATTATCCATTCTTTTGTTAGATTATCAAAAAAAGAATTAGATAAATTAACAATTGAAGAGTTGTGTAATTACCGAAAAAGAGAAAGGCTTTATTTGTTAGCATCCAAAGCTAAATTGAAAGGATTAACTAAGAAAAAAGTAATGCATCCTTTTTTATATGCTGCTTTACCAATATATCATTTTTTTAATCATATTTCTGTCAAAGTTAACGGAAAAATTCCAAAGCAAAAGTTTGGAAAAAAGCGTCCTATTATTTTAGCAGTTAGTCATATTGGCATGTATGACACTGAAGTGGTTTTACAAGCAATAAAAAAACATTTTTATTTATTAAGTGATGATGAAGAATTTATGTATCGGACATTTGATGGATGGCTTTTTGATAATAATGGCGTTGTGTATGTTGATAATGATGATCGACTTGATAAAAGAGTGGCAATGGGGACTGTCTTAAAGTATTTAAAAGCTAAAAAGAATGTTCTTTGGTGTCCGGAAGGGATATGGAATTTAGATATTAATAAAATTATTTTATATTTAGCTTATGGGATTGTTGAGGCGGCTGATCTTGGGGATGCATTAATTCTTCCTTTGGGAATTGAGCAGTTTGATAAAGAAAAAGGGGCATATTTTGTAGTTAATTTAGGTGATTTTATTGATGTAAGAAACTATTTTTCCCCTGATATGAGTGAGTATGAAAAGAGGGAAACTAAAATTTTGGTTGCTAATATACTTAGAGATTCTATGGCTACTTTAAAGTTTGATGCTTGGTGTTCTATGAAACGTAACGAAATAGAAAGTGATTATTATGATAAATTTATTCAAAAAAGATTAGCAGAATGGCCTTATTTTAATCTGGATATTATTAAAAAAAGAACTTTTAAGCCAAGCTATATTACTTCTAATATAGAAGCGTTTGAGCATTTAGAACATGTTGAAATCGGTTCACATAATGCTTTTTTGGTTAGAGTTAAAAAAGAATATTATCATGATTTAGAAGAAAAAGGAAAAACATTATTATCTATTTAATAACTAATTTGCTATTCTTTATAATATGTGATACAATATGGCAAAGTTTTATAAAAGAAGGGATTATACATGAATAAATTAGCAGAAAGACAAAAGGAATTGTTGTACGGAAATTTGACTGAAGAAGAATATACAGCGAAGCAAAAGGAATTTTTAAAGTTATATTATGAACTTCGCGAAAGAGAAGAAAAAAGATGGTATAGTAAATTAACTTTAGAGCAACGGCAACAATTACATAACATTATATTGGGTATATATAAAGCAAAAAATAGATTAGGTGGGTTTCGATGTGAACTATTAAAGGATGAAAGAATTCCTACTGATAGACCTATTATCTTTGCAGTTACTCATGTCGGAAAATTTGATATTGAAGTTGTAAGTGAAGCTATAAAAGATCATTATTATTTACTTTCTGGAGATTATGAACATATTCAAGGAATTATTGATGCACCTTTTTTGGGATTAAATGGAGTATTTTATTTTAACGAGCAAGTTAAAGAGGATAGGCAGTTGGTTTCTCAAAAAATGATTGATCATTTAAATTGCGGCGGAAATTTAATGTATTTTATCGAAGGAACTTGGAACATTACACCAAATTTACCTATGCTTTCTTGTTATTGGGGAATCGTGGATATTGCTCGAAGTAGTAATGCGATTATCATTCCGGTTGCTGCCGAACAATATGATAAAGTTTTTAAAGTGAATATTGGTAAAAATTTTGATATGAATAAATATGGTAGTGGAAATGAAGAAAAGTCAAGAGCTATTTCTGATTTAAGGGATGTGCTTGCTACTTTAAAATGGGAAATTTGGGAGACTGAATTTACTACAAGAGATAGTATTCCTTCTGATTATTGGGACAAATATGTTGAAGATAGATTTAAGGAATGGCCTTATTTTAATAGAGAGTATATTAAGGGCTTAATTTATAAACCAAAAGGTATCTATACGGAAGAGGAGGTTTTTGCTCCAATAAAAGCTTTAGTACCTCCTGAAAAAGTAGAATATGTTTTAAAATTAGAAAAAAATAAAGTTGTAGCTAAAAAAGTAATTTAAAGCTACATCTTTTTTTAATAATTAGCACTTTTAAATTGTTTCATTGTATAGTATAATTAATAAAAAGATAAAGGTAGTGATTATATGGCTAATGGATGTATTGTAGGGTGTGCGCTTGTAATTTCTTTACTTATTACAATTATGTTTTTTATTAAAGCTAAAGTTCCCATTGTTGAAACAAAAATATTTAAAAAAATGTTAATTATTAATATTTTAGAATCTCTATCTACAACATTAATTGTTGTTGTAGCATTAACTATTAATTCTACTTTTATATTAAAGTTATTAAATAGAATAGATGTTATATTAATTATTGTTTGGTGTAGCTTAATGTTTTATTATATTTATTCTATTACTAGTAGACAGGAAAATTCTTTTATTAAAAGATTTATTGTTTTGATAGATGTTATTATTGCTTTTTTTGCTTTGTTCTTAGATGTTACTATTATTAATGAAAACGGGATTATGAATTCAACGGGTTTGCTTACGTATTTAGGATTTATTGGTGCTAGTTTATATATTCTTTTTATGATTTTAACTTTAATTATTATTAGAGATAAAAAAGATAATTTAGATAAAAATAAATATATACCTTTATATTTCTTAATTGGAATGCTTATATTAGTTGCAATTTTAAGATTGGTTGTTCCTGAAATTAATTTTATTTCGATTGTTATTAGTTTGGTAGATATGATTATGATTTTTACAATTGAAAATCCGGATATGAAAATGCTTAATGAACTTAATTTGGCTAAAGAACAAGCGGAAAAGTCTAATCGAGTGAAATCAGAGTTTTTATCTAGTGTATCTCATGAGATTCGTACACCTCTAAATGCGATTGTGGGATTTAGTGAGCTTATTGATAGTGCGGAAACGCTAGAGGAAGCAAAAGAAAACAGTAAAGAAATTCTTGATGCTTCTAATACACTTTTAAATATGCTATCTAATGTGATTGATATAGCTCAAGTAGAAGCAGGGGATATGGATATACAAGAAGTGAGGTATGACCCTAAAAAGGAAGTAACGGACTTATGTCGGCTATTTGAAACTAAGTTAGCTGATAAAGGACTTGATTTAGATACAGATATCAATGTTCCTGATTATTTAGTTGGTGATGTTAATAAGATCAAAAGAATTCTGGCTAATTTGCTTGATAATGCGATTAAATATACCGAGCTTGGGTATATTACGTTAACCATTAATTCGACGATTAAGGGAAATAATTGTGATTTAGAAATTATTGTTAAAGATACGGGAGTTGGTATGAATCAGGATGTATTAGATCATTTATTTGAGAACTTTGTAAGATCAGAAGAAAATATGAATACTAATAAGTCGGGGTTAGGATTAGGATTATCAATTACGAAAAAGCTGGTAGATAAACTTGGTGGTACTATCAATTGTGAGTCAATTATTGGTGAAGGGACAACATTTGTAGTCAAATTAACACAGAAAGTTGGTAAGGAAGAATGAAAGCTTTAATTGTTGATGATAGTATGATTAATATTAAAGTGGCTCAAAAATTACTAGAGCATTTTGGAGTAGAAGTTCATTTTGTATTAAATGGAAAGGCCTGTTTAGAAGAGATAAAAAATAATTCTTATGATATTATATTTATGGATATTATGATGCCAGAAATGGATGGAGTAGAAACATTCCATCACTTAAAAGAAATTCCTGACTTTCAAACACCAGTTGTTGCTTTAACCGCGGATGCGAAAACAGGTGCGAAAGAAGAGTATTTGCGTATTGGTTTTGATGGATATATTGCAAAACCAATTCATTTGGATGAGTTAAAAGTGATATTAGATAAGTATAAGGAGGAATAAATGGCTTTAAAAAGAGGTATTGTTCTATTAGAGGAGTATAATTCTAGTTGGGGATGCGAGTATTGTTTAGAAGAAGCTCTATTAAGAAAAGTTTTGGGTAGTAGAATTTTGGAAATACATCATGTTGGAAGTACTTCTATTCCGGGACTGAAGGCAAAACCTATCATTGATATTTTAATGGTTATTTCAATTTTTGATGAAATTAATGAAATAGCAGAATTACTAAAGCCTTATGGTTATGAAAATAGGGGAACACAGGGAATTCTTGATCGATATTTTTTTGCTAAGGGTCCAGATGATGCAAGAACACTTTATTTGCATATTACTTTACCTAATAGTAATACTTATTATAATCAGTTATATTTTAAGAAGTATTTGATAGACCACAAAGAATATATTTTAGAGTATGCTAAAATAAAAGAGGAATTAGCTCTTGGTTTTCGTCTAATTTTAGTGGTGTTAATGGGCTTCTTAATGCTACTGTTGATTTTAGAATTGATAGAATACTTTTAGGTAAAAAAATAAAAAGACAAGAATATAAAAATGTAAGTTGTTATGAAATTGAGTATCATGATATAGATTTTTTTATTAATGATAAACCATATACAGTAAATTATAAAACCCTTGAATATAGTGGCAATTTAAACAATTATAACATCAGGTTGAATAATCAAACGATTTCGCTTCTTTTTACTTATAGTAAAAATTGTGATGATAATATATTTTCTATAAGTTGTAAAACATTAGTAAAATTTGAACATGATAAAAAAATTAATATTATTAAGGCTCTAGAAAATATTTATAGATTTAGGAATTTTTTAATGATTTTGTTAAAAAGATCTATAGTCGTAAAAAAACAATATGTTTGTTTCGAAGGCAAAAAATATTGCTTGTTTGATTGTAAAAATGATGAATTAGCTAGGATTAATAAGTCTTTAGAAGAACATTTAAATCATAGATGTCTAAAAATCGAAACTTATTAACAATATTAATGAAATTAACCAATTATTTTTTGACAAATACGAAAAATTTCAACCGTTAGTTGAACTATATTATAATGTTACGCAATTTCAAATCCCTAATTTAATAAGATTTGTTAATGCTGTAACTATGCTAGAATATTTTTCTCGAACATTCGATTATAGCTCCGCTATGCAATTAACTATTGCTAAATCTCCTCGCAGAAGAGATTTAGAGTATTCATGCATGGTGAAATCTTTAATTAGTAATGTCAATTCTGTGTATGCTTTTACATCTCAAGAAATAGAACAAATTGTTACTAACATTAAACATGCAGGAGATAGATATATTCATTATGAAAATAAAAGTTCAACAAAGTATTTGTCCTATGATGAATTGTTTCGTTATTCGTGTTTTATGCAAGATTTAGTATTACTTAATATTTATAAAATAATTAATCTTGACATTCAAAATTATGAATTTATTACTTTCGAGGGATTTTACTATAATAAAAAAGATTTATTGTAATATAATAAACTTTAAAAATTAATTTTTAAACTAAGTATATTTGACAAATCTAAAATATCGTGTATAATTAATGACAAGTGAGGAGATATAAGACAAGTTGTTGAGCTATCTCGGGTGCAAACTTACACGAACTTAATTAAGTACGGAGTCACTTTATGATTTCGTACTTTTTCTATTTTTTTAAGTACTTTTATGTTATACTTATGAAAAATAGTGAGGTGAGTTTATGACAATAATTGAAGTTAAAAATCTTAGTAAAAAATTTAGAGTAAAAGTAAAAGAAAATGGGTTGAAGGGTAGTTTGAAATCTATATTTAAGCCAAAGTACAAAGTAGTTGAGGCAGTTAAAAATATTAGTTTTGAAGTAGAAAAAGGCGAGATCATAGCATTCATAGGTCCAAATGGGGCAGGTAAGAGTACAACGATTAAGATGATGACAAGCATTTTATATCCTGATCAAGGAAGTGTGCGGGTGCTTGGATTTGATCCCGTGAAAGATAGAAAGAAACTATCTTATGAAATTGGAACAGTTTTTGGACAAAAGGAACAGTTATGGACACATTTAACTCCATACGATAACTTCAAGTTTTTTGGAGCTATTTATGATATTCCAGAGGCAGCATGCGAAAAAAGAATTGATGAGTTAGCTATGTTATTTGAACTTGATGATTTTATTAATACCCCAGTTCGAAATTTATCTTTAGGGCAAAGAATACGTTGTGAGATTGTTGCTAGTTTAATTCATGAACCAAAAGTATTATTTTTAGATGAGCCAACCATAGGACTTGATCCGGTTGTAAAAGAAAATATTCGGGTTTTAATTAAGAGAATGAATAAAGAGTTTAAAACAACGATTTTCTTAACTAGTCATGATGTTGGAGATATTGAAAAACTCTGTAAAAGAGTTATCATTATTAATGATGGGCAAATTGTACTTGATGATTCAATGGAAAATTTAAAATATCATTATCTAAATAAAAAGATAGTAGAAGCAAAAATGAAAGAAAAAGTGAATTTAGATGATGAAGATGGAATTACTATTCTTAAAGATAAAGGCTATAACTTGAAGATTGAAGTAGATACTACTAAAAGAAGTGTTGCAGATGCTATAAAGTTACTTAATCCTGATAATATTATTGATATAAATATTTCTAATGTACCTCTTGAAGATATTATCCGGAATATTTATCAGAAAAAGGATTAATTATGAAGAAGTATTGGTTTATCATTAATATGCAAATTATGAGTAATTTGCAGTATATCTTTAATATTATTTTTGGGTTTATTGGTTACTTTATTATGCTCTTTATTCTATTCAATTTATGGCAATATTTATATAGTGACCCATCTGAACTTATCAATGGATATAGTTTGCTTCAAATGACTTGGTATGTAGTGATTACCGAAATACTTTGGTCCACTTTGAGCGGTAGTAAGTTTTGTAAGAAAATATGTAATGATGTAAAGAGTGGAAATATTACTTACAATATTAATAAACCTTATAGTTATATAGGATATTCTTTAAGTACTCATTTGGGCGATATTAGTGTAAGACTACTCGTTTATACAATTTTAGGAATGCTTACGGGTTTACTTTTTTTAGGCAGTTTCCCAAGCCTTAGTTTAGTCAGTGTACTTATTGTAATTTTAACAAGTATTATGGCTTTAGTCATCCAAACACTTTTTATGATTGCCATTGGTTTACTTTCTTTTTTCATAGAAGATGCGAATCCTTTTTACTGGGTTTATAGTAAAGTTATATTAGTTTTAGGAACGATATTTCCAATTGAGTATTTTCCAGGAATTCTTCAAACAATTTTAAGATTTAGTCCAGTTTATGTTGTTAGTTATGGGCCTGCTAAATTGTTTGTCGATTTTTCATGGGATGCAGCATTTAGTATTATCTTAGCACAAATAATCTATTTTGTTATTGCTTATTTATTATGTTTTGCTATTTATAGGAAAGGAGTGAAGAGAATCAATGTTAACGGCGGTTAATGGGGTTAAAAATCAAATGCGGGTAACGAGGCTTTCTATTCGTTATGCCGTTATGAGAGAAATGTTAAATAAGTTTACCTTTTTGTCTAATGTTTTATTTATGATTTTAAATAATGCTTGTATGATTGTTCAATGGGTTGTTTTATATTCTATTAATGATGATATTGGCGGATATACTTTTAAGCAAATGCTTCTTTTATGGGGACTTTCTGCCAGCATTTATGGTTTTGCTCATTTCTTGTTTGAAAAGGCTTTTCATTTATCTGATACAATTAATACAGGAAAATTAGATGCTTTTTTGGTTCAGCCTAAAAATGTTTTGTTACAAACAATTAGTTCTGATACCAAAATATCATCACTTGGTGATTTGCTGTTTGGCTTTATTATGTATTTCATTCATGGCTTTACCATTGAAAGTTTTCTTTTGTTTATTTTCTTTACTGCTAGTGGGGGACTTATATTAACGGCGATATCCATTATTTTAAACAGTTTAAGTTTTTGGCTTAATAAATCTGATATGATAGCTGAGGTTGGTAATAGCCTCATGATTAATTTTTCTACTTATCCAGACGGAATCTTTAAGGGTATAACAAGAATTCTTTTGTTTACTCTTATTCCCGTTGGAATTGCTAATTATATTCCTATTCATGTGATGACTGATTTTAACATTTATTTGTTTTTCATTAATATTGGAGTTACGCTTTTGTTTATGTTGTTTGCATTTTTAATTTTTTATCAAGGATTAAAGAAGTATTCATCTAGTAATTTGATGAGTGCTCGGATATAGTAGAAAGGATCTTTTATGTTAGCAGTAAAATTATATGATTTAGGTTATTGTAAAGAAAGAGAATATACACGAGTAGTATGTGTAAGTCGTTATCAAGGGAAATTTGTGTTTTGCTACAATAAAAAGAGAAGCGGCTTTGAAATTCCCGGAGGGCATATTGAAGAAGGTGAAACATGGATGGAAGCGGCCAAAAGAGAAATGTATGAAGAGACAGGTGCTACGAAAATTCAAGTTACACCAATTTGTGTCTATAAAATTAGTACGTTTAGTCTTCTTTGATTTTGCGAAATCCAAGAAATGGGAGAATTGCCTTTAGGTTACGAAATGAGTGAGGTACTACTTGCTGATGATTTATCTAATAACTTAACTTATCCTGATACTTTTAAGTTGTATTTTGATGTAGTAAAAGAAAAAATGAAGTTATAGATAATATAGATAGTAAGTTTTTGCTATCTTTTTTTCGATATTTCTATTATAATGGATAAAGGGAGAGGTTATGATAAAGTTGTATGTTGTGCGTCATGATAAGACGGATTGGAATGATTTGAATATTATGCAAGGGTTAACAGATATTCCTTTAAATGAAGAAGGAAGAAGGCAAGCAAAGGCTTTAGCTCAACAGATTGATTTAGCTAACATTGATTTATGTCTTTCTTCATTAAAAAGAGCAAGAGAAACAGCAGATATTATTGTTGGAGAAAAAATAGAAGTTATTGAGGATCAACTATGCGTA
>CALVHK010000004.1 GCA_944327405.1 uncultured Bacilli bacterium
TTAAATATTATGTTAGTTGTCAACAGTTTTATGCGCGTTTTTAATAAAATTTTATTTTAAAAACAAATTCTACCATTGTAAAACCAAGTAATAAATGGTAAGATATTTCTGGAGTAGTGATTAGTATGGAGTCTAGTATTATTATAACTTCGAATGAATTCAAGAAAAAGATTTTAAGAGAAAACAGCAAGAACCATGTATTTTATAATATAAAATTTTATACTTTTGAAACTATTAAAAAGATGCTATTTTTTGATTATGATAATAATGCTATAGCTTTTATCATGCAAAACTATCATGTAAATATTGCTATTGCCAAAATGTATTTAGAAAATTTATATTTTCTAAAAGATATCGATCACGAAAAAGTACAGTTTTTACTGAATTTAAAAGAGAAGTTAGACGATCAAAATTTACTGATATATCACCCATCTTTTAAAGATTCAATAAAGGGGAAAAAGATTATTGTTTATGGTTATTCCAACTTATCCAAAGAACAAAAACTGATATTAAAAGAGCTCAATGCTGATATTTCTTATGAGAGTGATTTATATAAAAGTTATGTTCCCATGATTTATGAGGCTAGTAACATGGATCAAGAAGTAGAGTATGTATGCCAAGAAATTGCTAAATTATTAGATAGGGAAATACCTTTATCCCACATCAAGATTATTGCCTCTAACGAATATGATTCTGTATTAACAAGATATTTATCTTTTTATCGTATTCCTTTTAATCATCGTTCTACCCATTCTTTTTATAGTACACTACTAGCAAGAGATTTTCTAAAATCTTATGATGAGTATTCTTTAGAAGAAAATATTTTAAGACTATCAGAACAATATACGAATGTATCCGAACTTGTGCGTATTATTAATTTATCTGTAGAAGTTCAAGATAAAGCTTTAAGAAAAGAATTTATTATAGAGGATTTACGAAACACAAAATTAAAAGAAACCGTCTATCTAGAAGGCTTAGAATTATGTAGTTTAAGTGATTCTTTTCGTGATGATGATTATGTTTTTTTGCTTGGGTTTAATGTGAGTGATTATCCTAAAATCAAAAGAGATCTTGATTATTTAAGTGATGAAGTTAAAGATCTTTTAGGGCTAACTACTTCAACGGAAGCCAATAACGATCAAAAAACGACCATTTTAAACGAGATTAGAGCCATTAAACATTTAGTTATTACTTATAAGTTAAATGGTCCTAATGGGGCCTCTTACCCATCTATGCTTATCAAGGAGCTAGAAAGTGTTGTATTACCCATATCTATTGATGAGGCAATATCTTATTCTAAAAGTTTGAGTGAACTTAAATATGCGATAGCCCTAGATAATTTATATAAATATAACATGATTAGTGATAATTTAGCCCTTTACCAAAATAACTTAGATATTCCTTATTTTTCTTATGATAATCAGTTTAATGGTATTCCTATATCTATGTTATTAGCGCATTTAAATAATGAACTGACTCTATCATACACTAACATGGAGATGTATCGGGAATGTGCTTTTCGCTATTATGTTAGTAAAATATTGCACTTAGATATATTTGAAGAAACATTTATGACAATTATCGGTAGTATTATGCATCATATTTTAGAACTCGGACTTACGAAAGTTATTGATATTCCGGTGGAAATAATGAAGTTTGTAAAGGATAAAGATTACCACTTAAATGCCAAGGAATATTTCTATTTAGAAATGTTAAGTGAAGAGCTAAAAAAAAGTTTAAGTGTGATAAAAAGTCAAATGAAACATTCAAAACTAAATCATTACTTGTTTGAAAATAATTTCTTTGTTTATAAAGATAAAGGGGATATGAAAGTTACTTTTAAAGGAACGATTGATAAAGTAATGTATAATACTTTTCATGATAAAGAAGTAATTGCAGTAGTTGATTATAAAACAGGTTCTACTTTAATTACCTTAAAAGATTTAGCATACGGCCTTCATTTACAGCTGCCAATTTATCTTTATTTGCTAAAAAAATCCGATCGTTTTCATGATGCTTCTATCGCTGGATTCTATATTCAAAAAGTTTTGTTTAATAAAGGGAATATCGAATTTAAAAAGACAAGTAAAGAAATTTTGGAAAATAACATGCGCCTGCAAGGATTTACCAACAGTAATGAAGCATTCATGGAACTTCTTGATGACAACTATCAAGATGGAAAAATACTTTTGAATCTAAAGTTTAAGAAGGATGGCAGTCTAAGTGCTAATTCTAAGGTGTTATCAGACATGGAAATGGATGATGTAATCGATCAAGTTGACGGTGTAATTGATGAGACCATTGATATGATTTTGAATGGCGAATTTAAAATTAATCCGAAAGTATTAAATAAAAAGAATATCGCTTGTACTTATTGTAAGTTCAGGGATTTATGTTTTAAGAAAAAACAAGATGAAGTAGAGTTAGGAGGTGAAGAAGTTGAAGTGGACGAAAGAACAGTCTCTAGCAATTAACCTAGAAGGAACCAACTTAATTGTATCGGCAGGAGCAGGTTCCGGAAAAACAGCAGTCTTATCGGAAAGAGTTTTAAGGAAGTTAAAAGAGGGCGTTGATATCAGGAAAATACTTATTTTAACATTTACTAATGAAGCAGCAGGGGAAATGAAAGAGCGTATCCGCAAAAAAATAGCCGCAGCAAACCTTACCGAACAACTTTTATATATTGATTCGGCTTATATCACCACCTTTGATGCTTATGCTTTTAGTATTGTAAAAAAATATCATTATCTTTTCAATTTAAGCATTAATATTTCGATTATTGATTCTTCCATTATCAATTTAGAGAAAAATCGTTTGTTAGAAGAAATCATTATGGATTTATATGAGAGGAAAGACCCTAATTATTTAAAACTAGTTGGTGATTTTACTCTAAGGGATGATGCCCAAATTAAGGAAGCTATATTAAAAATTAGCAATACCCTAGATTTAAGATATGATAAAACGGAATATTTAAAGAGTTATGTGGATGTTTATTATCGCGGGTCTTATATTGATCAAATATTTCAAGAGTATGTAGCATATTTAACAACTTTAACTGAGTTAATCGAAGCAGATTATTATCAATTAGAAGAGTATTTGCCTGATAAGTTAAGAGTAAAGTGTTATGAGTGCTTATCTGTGATATTTAAACCAAGGAATTATGATGATTTATATGGCAAAAATATTATTTTACCACAATTTCGAGGGTTAGATCCTGATGCAAAAGAGATTAAAGAGGATTTGAAGACTTTAGTGGATGAATTTAATGAACTTACTAAATACAGTGAAGAAGAGTTAAAGAATCAAATTAAAAGTACGAAAGACTATGTATGTGCAATCATTGATATTACTTTAAAGTTAGATGAAAAAATACAAGCTTATAAACAGGAAAAAGCTGCTTTTGAGTTTACCGATATTGCGAAAATGGCAATTTGGCTTGTTAAAGAGCATAAATCCATTCGTGAAGAATTAAAGGCTAGCTACCAAGAGATCATGATTGATGAATATCAAGATACCAATGATTTACAAGAGATGTTTATTGGTTTTATTGAAAATAATAATGTCTATATGGTAGGAGACATCAAACAATCCATCTATCGTTTTCGTAATGCGAATCCTCGTATTTTTAAAGAAAAATATGAGCGTTATAAAAATCAAGTAGATGGAAAAAAGATTGATTTATTAGAGAATTTCCGTTCTAGAAGGGAAGTTTTAGCGAATATCAATGAAATATTTGGCTCTCTTATGATTCCTGATTTAGGTGGCGTAGATTATAGTGATCATCATGCCATGATTTATGGAAATATGGCTTATGAAGAGAAAGGAAGTAGTAATGAGTCTCATGATTTAGAGTTATTAAAATATCAAACTGAGGATAAAACATTTAGTAATACGGAGATCGAAGCATTTATTATTGCTAAAGATATTTTGAATAAAGTAAGTTCGCATTATCCTGTCTTTGATTTTGATTTGAAAGCAAATAGAGATGCTACTTATAAAGACTTTTGCATTATTTTAGATCGTGGTAGTGATATGCCTTTATATAAGAAAATATTTGAGTATTTTAATATTCCTATGGAAGTATATAAAGATAGTAATTTAACGAGTGCCGATGATATACGTATTATAAACAACATTGTTAGACTTATTTTAGCAATTTATAAAGGGGAATATGATACCAATATGCGCTATTACTTTGCAAGTATTGCTCGTAGTTTTATTGGTAGTATGTCTGATGAAGAAATATTTGCAGCCTTAAAAGAAAATACGTTTTATGAAACCGAGATTTATAAGAAAGCAAGTGAGATAGCGAAAAGACTAGATTTAATGAGTCCAGGGATGCTTCTCAAAGAAATTATTGAAAAATTTTCTTTCTATCCGAAGCTTATTTTGGTGGGAAGTGTTCGTGATGCCCTTATTCGTCTTGATTATTTAGAAAGTCTTGCGAGTTCCATGGAAACGATCGGGTTTACGATTGAAGACTTTAGCGAATATTTAAGTCGAATGATTGATGAGGATATTGAGATTCGATATAAAGAAGCCAAAAGTAATAGTGACTCTGTAAAAATCATGAATATTCATAAGTCAAAAGGATTAGAATTTCCGATCTGTTATTTTGCTGGACTTAAGAAAAACTTTAATATGCAAGACTTACAAACAAGATTTATGGTTGATCCTACTTATGGCATAGTAACACCGTTTTATGAAGATGGAATTGGCACTACTTTTATTAAACAACTGATTAAAAATAAATATTTAGAAGAAGAAATCGCCGAAAAAATAAGACTTTTCTATGTTGCTTTAACCCGGGCGAAAGAAAAAATGATCATGGTTTTACCAGAGTTTAAAAAAGAGAATAAAGTGAGTGTAAAAATTGATTATTTAACGGGGATCAAGTTTCGCTCTTTCTATGACTTCTTAAGTTCTATGTCACTTAACTTAGCAAAGTATTCTAAAACGATTGATTTAAGTAGTTTAGAATTAACCAAAGATTATGGCGTAAGTAAAGTACAAACCGTTAAAGCCCTTGAAAGTCATGAGGTCATTGATTTTCATGAGCTTAATTTCGATTATAATGTTATTTCTCAGAATCATGCTTCGAAAACGATTGAAAGTATTTTGAGTGTTGACGATGCTAAGACATTAAAATTTGGGACCCAGGTTCATGAAATGCTTGAAGAAACAGACTTCAAAAATATCATTAATCCCAATAAGTATGTCCGTCATTTACTAGATACTTTTGATTTTCAAAATGCGAGCATTTATCAAGAATTAGAGTTTATGTTTACGAATGACAATCAAGAATATCATGGAATTATTGATTTAATGCTTGAATATGATACCGAAATCAAAATTATTGATTATAAACTGAAAAATATAGATGATGATGCTTATGTTAAACAGTTAAATGTTTATTATGAGTATATCAGAAGTGTTAGTGATAAAAAAGTATCTTTATATTTATATTCGATTATTGATAATCGAGTTAAAGAAGTAGAGGTTGCTTCATTATAAATTATAAAAGCAATAGACATTTTCTATTTGATATAGTAAAATGCATATAGTAAAGGGGGAATAACATGATTTATATAACTGGTGATAAACATGGTGATTTTAAAGATGTATTTATTTTTTGTTATAATAATCAAACCACCAAAGATGACATTCTAATTATTTTGGGAGATGCAGGTATTAATTATTATGCCGATGAACGTGATTATCGGTTAAAAAATCATTTGCTACAAATACCAATTACTTTTTTCTGTATTCATGGAAATCATGAAGAAAGACCAGAAAATATTAGTACATATAAAACAAAAAGATTTCATCAGGGTATTGTTTATTATGAAGAAGATTATCCGAATATTTTATTTGCTAAAGATGGTGAGGTTTATAATTTTAACAATCAAAAAGTACTTGTCATTGGTGGGGCTTATAGTGTGGATAAATGGGTTCGTTTAGCTAGGGGCTATAAGTGGTATGCTAGTGAGCAACCGAGTGAAGAGACGAAGATAAAGGTAAAAGAAGTGTTAAAAGGCCTAAATCATCAAGTAGATATTGTTTTATCTCATACTTGTCCTTATAAATATATTCCCAGAGAAATGTTTTTACTAGGAGTTGATCAATCTAGTGTAGATAATCAAACGGAACATTTTTTGGATACCATAGAAGATAATACTCATTATCGGTCGTGGTATTGTGGGCATTATCATGCGGATAAATCTATTGATAAAATTAAGTTTATGTTTCATGATATAAGAGAATTTAAGTGAGGGTGATAAAATGAAATTAACGAGCGAGGAAGTATTAAAGTTATTAAAAGAGATAAAAGAAGAAAACGAAAAAAACATTGGTTGGATTAATCATTCTATATGTGTTGGTACTTCGGCCGGATGCTTAGCAGAAGCATTAAATCAAGTTGGATACCAATTAGATATTGATAAAGCGATCACGTTAGGATATATTCATGATATTGGAAAGAAATTTGATTATAAACATGATGGCATTTTTCCTTATATTATGCATGGATATAAATATTTAAAATCTTTAGGCTATGATGAAGAATATGCTGGCATTTGCTTGAAACATTCTTTTTTAAATAATGATATTGACTGTTTGGCAAATAGCCGAGATAAAACAGATGAGTCTAATCCCAATTATGATTTTGTTAAAAATTATATAAGTGCAGAATATACAATTTATGATAAAATAATTAATTTATGTGATTTGATGTGTAGTGATAAAGTAATGACGGTTGATAAAAGATTAATTGATTTATTAGTAAGGCATGGCGTTTATAAAAATACACAGTATCACATCAAAGAAACCTTGAAGTTAAAAGATTATTTTGACGAATTGTTAGGTTTTAATTTATACGATTTATTTCCAGAGATTAAAGAACATTTATAGTTTATATTATTAGGTATGACAAAAAGTATTAAACTAAAAAAATAGTTGGAATCGTGTCGGAATTTGTCGAACGCTTTTTCTTGCTTTTTAACGAGTTATCCTTCATAATATTAACTCGAGCATTAGGACGGATGTCTACCAGACATATTCATAGCTATTGTTCTTACTTCCTTTACTCCTCAGGGGTTTTGGTTTTAAGCAATAGAAAGGGTTTGTGTGGTTAGTATGAAGAAAGTGTTTCGATTACTTATGTCTTTGGTTAGACCAAAGAAAAAGACATCAACCATCATCATTGTTTGTGGCAACATGACGGTTAATGTCTACCCTAAAAAGTAGGCATGTCGTTTCCTAATGCTCTACAACTTAAGTATAACTTATTTTTAGAGAAAATACAATCATTTTTTCATAGAGAAATTCTTAGGTAATAATATTACACCTTTTGACATAGCTTTAAGTAAATGTTATTGAGTTAAAGTGAGTTTTATGGTAATATATTTATATAAGGAGGACTTAATATGTGGATAGCTATTATTGTTATTGTCATTGTTGTACTTATTCTTATTTGGGCGGTTGCAACTTATAACTCTTTAGTCGATTTTCGAAATAGAGTAAAAGATGCTTGGAGCCAAATTGATGTTCAATTAAAAAGAAGATTTGATTTAATCCCTAATTTAGTTGAAACAGTAAAAGGCTACACCAAACATGAAAGTGAAACACTTGAAGCAGTTATTCAAGCTCGTAACACTTATTTATCAGCAACATTACCTGAAGATCAATTAAAAGCAGATGGAGAGTTAACTAATGCTATCAATAAGTTGTTTGCTTTAGCAGAGTCTTACCCTGATTTAAAAGCAAACCAAAACTTCCAACAATTACAACAAGAATTACAACAAACGGAAGATAAAATTGCTATGTCTAGACAATTTTATAATGATATTGTTATGCAATATAATAATAAGATTGAGATGGTACCATCTAACATTATTGCTGGTATATTCAAATTTAAGCAAGAAAAATTCTTTGAAGCTCAAGAAAGCGAAAAAGAAAATGTTAAAGTACAATTCTAGGGTTACCAATTTGGTTAACCTTTTTTTGAAAGGAAATATTATGAAAAAAGTTATATTGAGTTTATTCCTGTTTTTTGTTCCAACTCTAGTTAATGCAGCGAATGTTGAGGTCACTGATTTTTTGGTTGATGCTTACATACTAGAAAATGGTGATGTTGAGGTTCATGAGTTAGTTGTTGCTGATGGTACGTTTAATTGGTTTGAAAGGGATCTTTTATATGCCAATAGTGCCTTAGTAGATGGAGACAGTTTAGCTAATAATAGTATATATAATGCCAGTGATATTACTAACGTAACAATTAAAGCTAAATCTGTGGATAATGTTTCATTTGATACTTTTCAAGACACGGATTTTAATTCTTTTTCATTAGTTAGTTACGGAATGGATGGGGATTATAACGAATATACGCTAAGTCCTTTAACGCTTGGGTATCGCTATCGTATGTATTATTATACAAATAATAGCAAAACAGCATTCTATATTAAATATACCATTAAAGACGCTGTAGTCTTACATGAAGATGTAGCAGAACTCTATTGGACTTTTATTCCTGATGGGTTTGAAAATACTTTAAATAATGTTGAGATACAAGTTCATTTACCAGGTAGCGATCCCAGTGATTTATTTCGCGTTTGGGCTCATGGTAATTTAGATGGTGAAATTGATTTTTCTAGTGATCGTGGTGTATATGCAACAATTAGTGAAGTATTAACAGGTGAGTCAGTTGACATTCGTTTGACTTTTAATCCTGATTTAGTAAATGTGGATGTAACAAAACAAAGTCATATGGAAGCTTTAGATAATATCATTGAAGTAGAAACCGAAAGGGCTGATGTTGCCAACGCTCTTAGAGCAACACTTAGATCCAAAAGAAATGTTGCTGTTGTTCTATCTTGGATTTTAATTGCCAGTACATTAGGTCTTGCCATATTTATTTTCTTGAAATATGGTAAAAGTCCGAAATCTAGTTATTATTCTAAATATAATCGTGAATTTATTGATGATTATAATGTCGAAGTTATCGACTATTTAATGAAAAGACAAATTACTCCTAATGCTTTATCAGCCTCTATCATGAACTTAATTTATAAGAAAAATATCAGTGTGAATGAAATGGCAACTGAGAAGAAAAAAGAGCATGATTATGAATTCACTTTAGAAAATCTAGATAATTTAAATGATAGTGAGCATATTTTAGTAGAATTTCTATTTGATAAAGTAGGCGTGGGAAAATTAAACGAGAAAAATCAAAAGAAGTTTACAACGATTGATTTAAAAAATTATGCGAATGGTACTAAGACATGCAATACTTTTATTAATAGTTATACCAAGTGGAAAAATAATGTATTACAAAAAGGAAAAGAACAATTATTCTTCGAGACAAGTGATGTTCCTAAAATACTAGGTATTATTATTTTATTTGTTTCTATCTTTCTACTTATGTATATAATTTCAAATGAAATAGATTACATACCAAGTTATATTGCCATCATACTTGCCATTATCTTCTTCATATACAGTTTAGCTGTCTATAAAAAGACCCAAAAGGGAAGTGAACATTATGCTAGATGGAATGCCTTTAAAAACTTTTTAAATGATTTTGGAGCATTCGACATAAAAGAATTACCAGAAATCATTTTATGGGAAAGATATTTAGTGTATGCTACGATTTTTGGTCTAGCCGAAACCGTAGAGAAAAGTATGAATGTCCGAATTAATGAAATGGATGTATCTGCTTTAGGCTATGATTATTATCCTACATTTACGTATATTCATATTAGTCCAATGATACACACCAGTTTTAACAATGCCATTAATAGTGCCTATAATAGGCAAGCTGCTAATTATGCCAATACGCATTCGAGAAGTTCTAGTGGCGGAGGCTTTGGAGGAGGATTCTCATCCGGAGGCGGCTTCGGAGGCGGCGGTGGAGGCGGCCGTTTCGGTTAAAATTTAGTCAACTTAAAAACCACTATTCATTAGTGGTTTTTAATTCGCTATAAATTGATTCATCAAAGATATGATCTTCACTGGTAATATTAGCATCTGCCGTTCTAAGTTCTTCAGTATCAATTAAGAAATATTTATGATATAAATAATTTCCGCCATCACTACTTACTGGATCATCCCAAGTAAGATCTAGATGCAACCATTCACCATTAACATTTACAGCATTCCACACATGACCTTCGGTATTTTCTTCGCTAGTCTTTGTTGTTGCTACTTTGTAGTTATCATAGCCCATTTTCGTTAAAAATATAGCCATTAAATCTGTATAGCCATTACATGTGGCAGTCCCATTAAAAAGAGGACCATAAGCAATATAGCTTTTATTCTCATCACTATTTTCCAAATCGTATTGGGTATTATTAATAATATAATCATGAACGGCTTTAATCTTATCATAGTTATCTTCTAAATCCTCTGTTAAAATGGTATCTAACAACTCATCTACTTTGGCGCTTATTGCCTCTATTTCTTCATTTGTATATAAATAATTTACTTTTATAATAATTTCCCCAGAATCAGATATACTAGCTTCAATACTTGAAAAAGAATTAAAAGGATGAACGAAATTATTTAAATGTGTTAAAAGAGTTTTATCTCTTGTGATGTCTTTCATATCACTAACACAATCTGTATATTCCTTAGGACAATAAAACGTGAATGTAGATGTCCCACTATTAATAATGGTATACATAATGTCTAAAATATCTTCGATTCCATAAGGAGTGAAATGATCGGTATTAGCTACAAAAATATAATTATTCGTTTTATAGTAATCATTATCCACCACAATTTTATTCGTAGTTGTTTGATTCAAAAAAAACATGAGTCTATCCGTAATCGTATCAACATTTAATAAAACAACTAAAATACAAATTAATGAAATAATTGGAACTAATAATCTTTTCATCTTGCTTCACCACTATAAGTATAGCAAAAAAAAATGAAGCCAACAATCATTTGTTACTTCATATTTTTAATTTTTGCTGATAATCTTGATTTTTGTCTATCAGATGTATTTTTCTTTACTAAACCTTTACTTACAGCTTGGTCTAAATATTTTTGTACATCTTTAAATAAAAGACTAGCTTTTTCCACGTCACTTGCTGCTATAGCTTTTTCTGTATCTTTAATCAAATTTTTAACTCTAGCTTTAAGTTCATGATTATTTTCTGTCTTTTTTGCTATAACCTTTATTGCTTTCTTAGAGCTTTTAATATTTGCCATTTTTAAACTCCTCTCTTGTTCGTCAGTATCCATTTTATCAGAATATTTACTATTTTTCAAGTTTTTTAAAACAAAATCATACGAAGTTATCAAAAATATATGCTTTTTCGCATGATTTTAGTCCAATTACTCATACTAATAAGGGTGTTAACTATGAAAAAAGCGTTTATGGATGTATCAAAAGTTTTAAAAGATAATTTATTTAAAATAGATGAAAAGAAGTGTAGAGGCTGCGTAATAAGTCATTTTAATGTAGATTATAAAAGTGAAAAATTAATTAAAAAAGTTCGTGGTGATTATTACACCATTACTTTTGACTATATAGACTTACACAAAAAAAGTAAAGTAATTAAAAAAGAGCTAATGAAAATATTAAATAGTTTATTTAAAGATTTAAAAACGAATGACCCTTTAATCATTGGCCTTGGAAATTCCAGTGTTTTATGTGACAGTTTAGGGGTAAAAACAACAAACAAAGTAATGGCAACCAATCATTTTACGGATTTCCTAAATCTTCCTAAAGTAGCGTTATTTAATCCGGAAGTAACTGAAAAAACAGGAATTAGTTCCTATAATCTAATTGAAATGGTTGTAAAAAACTTGAGTCCCAGTCTAATTATTATCATCGATTCTTTAGCTACAACAAATCCAATGTACCTAAATAATTGTATTGAAGTGAATAACACAGGCATCATTCCTGGAAGTGCTATCAAAGACAACAAAAAGATTGATGCAAACACATTTAATATACCAATTATTGCCATAGGTGTTCCTCTTGTATTAGAACAAGATAAATTCATGTATACAACTCCAAATGTTGGTGAAATAATTGATATAACTAGCACAATTATTAGTGATGCGTTAAATGATTTATTTTTTGAATAGTTAGAGATTGTAATATAACTACATATCTGTTATACTTTAAACAGGTGGTAGTATGAATATCTTAGTCATTCCGACGTGGTATCCTAATGGCGAAGACATGTTAATGGGAATATATCACAAAGAATTTTGTGAAGCATTATCTAAGAGAGATAATATAAGAGTGAATATGTTATTTATTGAAAGAGAAAGATTAAGTAGTCCCCTAAAATATTTATTTATGAAGAAAAACTATGTAATAGAGGAAAACGGCTATAAAACATATGTAAAAAGAATGTTAAATGTTGAAAGGATTAATTTTGATATTCAAATAAATCGGTATGTTAAAGTCTTGGATAAAGCTTTTAATGCATATTTAAAAGAAAATCCTAAACCTGATGTAATTCATGCCATGGTAACCATACCAGCAGGATATGCAGCATGCATTCTTG
Source organism: uncultured Bacilli bacterium (assembly GCA_944327405.1). Lineage (GTDB taxonomy): Bacteria > Bacillota_I > Bacilli_A > RF39 > UBA660 > Caccenecus. The sequence goes on from CALVHK010000004.1 coordinate 12,525, forward strand.
GTGCAAAATATCATATTCCTGTTGTTGTAACCGAGCATGCAACATATTATAAAGATTTTTATAATCAAGACAAGATGAAATATACTGAATTTGTTTTAAAAAATGCTTATTACACCTCAGTAAGCAAATACATGTTAAATGATCTACCAGACTATGTAAAGAATAGCAAGTGGCTTCCTAATTTAGTAGATACCAAAAGCTTCATGTTGAAAAGAAAAAAAATAAATGGTTTACACATAGCAAAAGTGTGTGCTTTTAGAAAAGGCAAAAGAGTTGAGGATTTGCTTTCAGCCTTAAAAATAATAGTTGACGAAAATAAAATAAGTGATGTATCTTTAACAATAGTAGGAGACGGTTATTTAAAAGAATTTTATCAAGAAAAATGTCGCGAATTAGGATTAGAACAATATGTAACTTTTACAGGAAGAAAAACGAAAGAAGAAATTGCTCAAATACTAAATGAAAGTAATATATTTGTCATAACAAGTAGTAATGAAACTTTTTGTATTCCAGGAATTGAAGCTCTAGCTAGTGGAATGCCTGTTGTATCAACAAAATGCTTTGGCCCAGAAGAATATATTGATAATAATTGTGGAAAATTAGTAGAAATAGGAGATACCAAACAATTAGCTCAAGCTATCATGGATGTGTATCAAAATATTAATTCTTATGATATCAATTATTTAAGAAGTATTGCTAATCGCTATTCAGCCCAAAATGTCACAGATATAGCCATAAATATTTATAAAGAACTAATAAGAGAGGAAAAATAATATGAGTATAATAAGTTATGCCTTAAAAGGAAATATGAAAAGATTTAATTCTAAATTAAACGAATTAGCGAAAAAAGAAAATAGAAGTAGAACAGGATTAAAATTAAATTTTTTAAAGTGTTTTCTATTAATTGGAAGTGGTTATAGTGATTATCTAAATTATGAATTGTATAATAAGACCAATAAAGAAATCAAAGAGTATGCTTCAATTAAAGATCAAGACAAATTTTATGAAATAGTAAGTCCTTCTAAATATAAAACCTTTTTTACGATCAAAACCAACTTTTTAAAAAATTTTCAAGAATATATTGATAGAGACTTCTTTGATAAAGGAACAATAGATGAACTAAGAGCTTTTTTAAAAAAACATGAATACTTTATGATAAAACCTTATGATGGACTAGGAGGTTCTGGAGTAGAAAAAATATATACAAAAGATATTAAAAATATAGAAGAATTTTGGCAAAAATTAAAAGAGGAAAAATTATTTCTAGAAGAATATGTAGTTCAACACGAGAAAATAAGTGAAATTTGTCGAAGCAGTGTAAATACTATTAGAATTATGACTTTTAGTTATAATGATAAAAGTGAAATTTTATTTGCTTGTATGCGTTTTGGAAATGGTACAGCTCCTGTCGATAATTTCCATCAAGGAGGCATGGCTTGTTTAATTGATTTAGACACCGGTAAATTAGTAGGACAAGCTTTTAACAAAAACTTAGATTATTTTGAAGTACATCCCAAGTCAAAAATAAAATTTGACGGATTTCAAATACCAAACTGGGATAAAGTAAAGAAACTCGTATTAGAAGCAGCTTTGGTAAATAAAAATATTCATGTTGTAGGCTGGGATGTAGCCGTAACCAAAGATGGTGCAACATTCATTGAAGGAAACCGAAGACCCGGATTTGACTTACCTCAAGTATTATCTAAAAGAGGGCGAAAAGATATTATGCGTCATTGTCTGAATATTATAAACGAAAACGAAAATACAAACTATAAAATATAGCCATCTTGCCTATACAGCATATTAACACATTACATTTCATTATTTTTCTGTTTTATATGATATATTTGTTTACTTATATTCTTTTCTATGTATAGGCAAGATTTAAGCAAGAAAGTTAAATTTCTTGCTTTTTTTAGTAAAATAGCTACTTTTAGGTAGAATAAGTTCTAATTTTTTTGTATAATAATATCAGGTGACATAGATGATATATTTAGATTATAGTGCAACAACACCAATTGGCTTTGAAGTACTAGATACATACAATAAAACAAGTAAAGATTTTTTTGGAAATCCCAATTCTCTTCATGAACTAGGAGTAAAATCTAAAAATCTCATGAATAGTGCGACGAAACAAATCGCCGAAATATTAAATGTTAATGTTAGTGAAATCACATACACGAGTGGAGCAACCATGTCAAACAATCTTGCTTTGATTGGTGCGGCCATGCATCATCATAAAAGAGGAAAACATATTATTGTATCCAAGCTGGAACATCCATCCATTTATGCCATATGTGATTATCTAGAGAGTTTAGGTTTTGAAATCAGTTATGTAAATAATGATGAAGAAGGACTAATTGATTTTGAAGACTTAAAAAATTTAATGAGGGAAGATACCATTTTAGTAAGTATTGGTGCAGTGAATAGTGAGTTAGGAATTAGGCAACCACTAAAGATGATCAGACAAATTATTAAGAAAGAAAATCCCAATACGATCTTCCACTCAGATATGACACAGGCGATAGGCAAAGTAAGTATCAGTATGCATGATGTCGATTTAGCTACATTTACGGCCCATAAAATATATGGACCAAAAGGAATAGGGGTATTATACAAAAGTAATAATGTCGAAATATCACCCATTTTATTTGGCTCAGGCAAAACAAATATGCTAAATCCTGGAACACCAGCTGTGCCTCTAATCGTTGCTTTATCTAAAGCTTTAAGACTCGCAACAACAGATATCGAAAAAAGAGAAAGATTTATTGAAAGACTAAACTTAAAAGTTGTTGATGCCCTAAAAAAATATAATGGCGTAATGATTAATAAGACGAAATACAGTATTCCTCATATTCTAAATATTAGTTTGAGAAATATTAAAGCGGAAACCTTCTTGCATGCTCTAGAAGAATTTGAAGTTTATATAAGCTCTAATACGGCTTGCTCTAGTGCAACTTTGTCTAGTTCAGTTATGGCAGTATATAACGACAAGGTTCGTGCTTCATCAACTTTAAGAATTAGTTTATCTCACTTAACAACAACCGATGAAATAAACAAATTTATCAGTTATTTTGATCAAATTTATCGTAAGCTTAGTGGACTACATAATTAATTTGTAGTTCTTTTAATTTACAAAAGATAGATTTTCAAGTATAATACTCATGTGATGTTTATGGAGAGTGTTATACTAATTAAATATGGAGAATTATCCACCAAAAAAGATAATATCAACTTCTTTTTGCGACAGTTAAAAGAAAACATTTTATTTGCGCTTAGTGATTTAGATGCCTCCGTTACTTATGATTTAGGACGTATGTTTATTCATACCAAAGAGCATTTTGATGAAGTAATCAAAAGAGTAAAAAATGTTTTTGGTATTCATGAAATGAATATTGGCTATATTATTGCATCAACCAACTTTGATGAAATAAAAAAAGAAGTACTATCTTTATTAAAAGAAAAAGAATTCACGACTTTTAAGGTAGAAAGTAAACGTGCCAATAAGAAGCTTGATACAACAAGCATTGAATTAAGCCGGAATCTAGGAGCATACCTTCTAAAGAATATGAGTGGCTTAAAAGTGGATGTAAAAAGTCCAGAAGTTCTCGTTAATGTGGAATATCGATTAAAGAACACTTTAGTTTATTTTGAAAAGATTAAAGGCTTAGGTGGCTACCCAGTGGGAACACTTGGAAAAGGCATGCTTATGTTAAGTGGAGGAATTGACTCTCCAGTCGCAGGTTACCTCACGATGAAAAGAGGTGTAAAAATAGAAGCAATCTATTTTGAAAGTCCTCCTCATACTAGTATGGAAGCTAAAAACAAAGTCATAAGCTTAGCTCGAAAACTTGCTCTTTACAACAATGATTTAATATTGCATGTCGTAAATTTCACCGAAATTCAAGAAGCAATTTATAAGAATATTCCTCATGAGTATTTAATTACGATCATGAGACGAATGATGTACCGCATTAGTGCCATACTAGCAAGCAAAAGAAACGCTAAAATATTAATTAATGGCGAATCCATCGGTCAAGTAGCTAGCCAAACTCTAACAAGTATGAGTGCCATTAATGAGACGGTGAGTATTCCGGTAATCCGTCCTCTAGCTTGTTTTGATAAACTGGATATTATTGATATAGCAAAAAGTATTGATACTTATAAAACAAGTATTTTACCATTTGAAGATTGTTGTACGATATTTGTACCAAAGCATCCGGTAATTAATCCAAGTAAGGAAAAATGTCATGAATATGAAGAATTAATTCCCTACAAAGATTTAATTTATGAAGCAATAAAAACACATGAAGTAAAGAAAATTACAGCCAAGGAAGATAATGACGAGTTTAAGGATTTATTATAATGAAAACTACAAGTGAATAAAAGAAATATATTCCTTGCAGTTTTTTATTAATTCTGTAACAAAAATAGAGGGATGATCTTTAGGAACAAATAAATAGCAATAATTTTTGGTACGTGTAAGTGCCACATAAAATAGTCTCCGCTCTTCTTCAAATGGATATAGATCATTTTGTTTAATAACGTATCTAAGTATTTTTTCATCTTTAATTTTTGAGGGAAGGGAATTAGTATCATCCGTAAGATTGATAATAACAACATTATCTTCTTCCAACCCCTTAGCTTTATGAATAGTCTTATAATATATGTGATAATCTTGATAAAAAATCCGATTATTTTCGCATTTTAATCTAGAATCTAAGACGGCATAAATATCCGCATTATTTCTTCCTAAAACCATGAGGTTAGGGGAGTTTATTCGTTTTAAAAGCTTGTAAAAATCCTCTTTTCTTTTCTTGTAGTAACACACCACAATTGGCTTTTTAATACTTTTGGAGGACTTTAGTTTCTTCTTCATTTGTCTTGGATTTTTCATGATGAAAGAGCCAGCCACTCGAATGAGTTCCTGACTATTTCGGTAAGTATGATTGATATATAATTCTTTAGCCGGAGAAAACCTCTTCTTAAACTCCAAAAAGTTATTCAAATCACATCCCGAAAACCGGTAAATTGATTGAAAGTCATCACCAACGACCGTAACATATGCTCCCGTTTTCCTTCTTATCGCTTGTACGAGTTCTTCCCGAACCATAGAGGTATCTTGATACTCATCAACAATAATGTATTGATACTTTTTCTTGATTCCCGAAGTATTGACAAGTCTTGTTGCCATATAAATCATATCATCAAAATCAATCGTACCAGTGGATGTTTTTTCAAGAATATACATTTCATAGATTTTTTGAATAATTCTTAACATAGGTTTATCTCTTTTTTTCGCTTTCTTTAAAATATCTAAAAAATAGGCAGAATCATAATAATTAGCAATAAAAAGCCGGATAAACCGACTAATCACTTTTTGTAAATTCAAAAATTCTCCGGTTTGACTATATTTTCGTGATAAAAACATGTGTTTAAAATAAGTACTAGGCACACTCACCAAGATTTCCTCGATTAAATAATCAAGTAAGTCAGCTGAAGCAATTTGGTATTCCATATGATGTTCTTTTAATATTTCTAGTGCTAGTTTATGAAAGGTATAAACGCGTGTCTCTTGATGAAGCTCTTTTTTTATTTTTTCTTCTAAACTATTCGCAGCATTATTGGTAAAAGTAATACACAAAATATGCTCTAAAGGGATACGTTTATATAAAACTAAATATTTAATTTTTCCCACCATAGTCATACTTTTACCAGATCCAGCTCCTGCAATAATAATAGTATTATCATCATTACTTAAAGCCGCTTGTAGTTGTTCTTTATCAAGAGTGTTTCCTAAAACTTCTAATTTCATTTTTAACTCCATCTAAGTCCTACACTCTAATCGTATAGTATCATAATAAAACACAAAAAGCAAGATACATAAGTTCGACAAAATATGATAAAAGCAAGAGAAATACGAAAAAAGATGGTTTTTTCTGAAATTTATAGTATAATTAAATAAGAGGTGAGTTTTTTATGAAAGTAGTTGTAAGTGCTGGTGGCACAGGAGGCCACATTTATCCAGCCTTAGCAGTACTAGAAAAACTTAAGAAGGAAGACAAAAATTTAGAAGTACTATATATTGGAACCAAAAATAGAATGGAAAGTGAAATTATTCCTGAAAGAGGATTCAAATATGTTGGAATTGAAATATATGGTTTTTCTAAAAATATATTAAGAGACATAAAAAATATTTTTTTAGTAACAAAAAGCTATCATGAATGTTTAAAATTATTACAAGAATTTAAACCAGATATTGTTTTAGGTTTTGGCGGATATGTAACCTATCCGGTCTTAAAAGCGGCCAAAAAACTAGGAATCAAAACATTCTTACACGAACAAAATAGCATTGTAGGAAAAACAAATAAATTTATATCCAAAGATATAGATTTAGTAGCAGTATCATTCCTAAGCACATTAAATAAATTTCCTAAAGCTAAAAAAGTAATTTATTCTGGAAATCCCTGTGGGGAAAATGCTTTAACAACCAAAGAAATCAAGAAAAGTGAAATTGGCCTAGATAACAAAAAAAAGCTAGTAATCGTTGTTGCTGGCTCTCTAGGAAGCAGCACCATGAACGAAAAATTAAAAGAATTTTTAAGACTAAGCAAAAAAAGCGATTATCAAGTTTTATACATTACTGGAAAAAGTCATTACGAGGAATTTATAAAAGGAACACGGTTTGCTTCAAACATCAAAGTACTACCATACTTAGATAATCTAGCCGGACTTATGCGTAATTGTGATTTAATTGTAACTCGAGCTGGAGCATCTACCATGAGTGAAATTTTGGCACTAAACCTACCAGCGATATTCATACCAAGTCCTTATGTAGCAAACAATCACCAGTATTACAATGCCTTAGAAATTGTAAAAAACAATGCCGGCTTAATGATTGAAGAGACTGATTTAAATGGGGAAGTGTTATTTAAAATGGTAACCGATCTTCTAAGTGACAAAAAGAAATATGAAATCATGAAAATGAACTTAAAAAATCTTGGAAAAACAGACAGTAGCGACATCATAGTGAGTGAGTTAAAGGAGCTGTTAAAATGATAAATATAAAAGGAGTAAGCATAACAGAACATGCTTCTTTAAAAAACTTAAACACATACAAACTAGATAGCCATGCCGATTATTTAATAAAAGTAGAGACAACAGAAGGTCTAATCGAAGTTTTAAAATATTTAAAAAAAGAAAACATAAAATATTTTATTTTAGGGGCTGGATCTAATATAATTATCGATGAATACTTTAAAGGTGCTATCATCAAATTAACAGGTTTAAATAAGATTACGATTAAAGATAAAACAGTTACCTGTGAATCAGGTGCCATGATGGGATCCTTATCATGCGCCACAATTGATGCTAATTTAACTGGATTAGAATGGGCTATCAACATACCTGGTACAGTAGGTGGCTCTATCGTCGGCAATGCTGGAGCCTATAAATCTGAAATGTTTGATACCTTAATAAGTATTAAAGTGTTAGATGAATTTCTAAACATAAAGGAGTTAAAGAAAAAAGATATAAAGCATGCTTATCGAGATACGGATTTGAAAAGAAAAAATTGGATTGTCCTAGAAGCTACTTTTGTATTAGAGCAGGGTAATAAAGAATCTTCATTAGAACTAATAGAGGATCGTAAAGAAAGAAGAAAGAATACCCAACCACTAGACATGCCATCTGCAGGAAGTGTATTTCGTAATCCCGAAGGCGATCATGCGGGAAGATTGATTGAAGCATCTGGGTTAAAAGGCTATAAAATTGGTGGAGCTGAGGTATCTAAAAAACATGCCAATTTCATTGTAAATACGGGCAATGCTACTAGTAATGATATAAAAAATTTGATAAAATATGTGCATACGCAAGTTTTAGAAAAATTTGGCATAGATTTAATTTTAGAACAAGAGATTATTGATTGGAAGTAAGATATGGCGGAATTAAAAAGGGTAAAAGTAAGAAAACTAAATTTAAAAGCAGTAGTTATATTACTATTAATACTATATTTAATAGTAATGCTTTTATATACCCTTTTTACTATGCCAATTAAAAACATTTATATTACTGGGACAACCCTTTTAACCGATAATGAAATAATTGAAGCAGCCGGGATCAAAGATTACCCAGCAATATTTAAAACAAGCGCAAGTAAGTTAGAAGAAGAGTTAGAAAAATTAGAACTAGTAGAAAGTGTTGAAGTAAAAAAGACTTTAACGGGAAAACTAACAATAAATATTACGGAAGCAATTCCTTTATTTTACAATCGTAATACCAATCAAGTTGTTTTAAGTAATGGTGTATCTGTAGAAGATAATTCTAAATATTTAGGAATTCCTACTTTAATTAATTATGTTCCTACAGATATTCTAGAAGATTTTATTGCGTCTTTCAAAGAAATTGATTCTGATATTATCAAAATGATTAATGAAATAGAGTATAATCCAGATATTAGTAATGATATTACTATTGATGAATATCGCTTTTTACTTAGAATGAATGACACGAATCATGTATATGTAAATATTATTAATATGGAAAGACTAAACGATTACGAAAGTATTTTTGCAACAGTAGGAGATTTAAATGGCACCATTTATTTAGATAGTTATAATGCTGATAACATTATTTTTGAGGCATTTGGAAGTGAGGATGAAACTACAGGGGGTGAAGTATCAGATGAAACCGAAAATTAATTATCAAAAAAAACTAGAAGAGTTAGTAAGTACGTTTACATCTAAACCAACACTTTTACTCCACAGTTGTTGTGGCCCATGCTCTACGAGAGTAATTGATTATTTAAAAGATTATTTTGAAATAACAGTATTTTATTATAATCCTAACATAGAGCCAATTGAAGAATATCTTCATCGCAAAAGTGAGCAGATTCGTTTTATTAATGAATATAAGGAATCTAAAATTAACTTTTTAGACTGTGATTATGACAATGAAGCTTTTAAAAAAATTGCGGTTGGTTTAGAAAATGTTCCCGAAGGTGGATCCAGATGTAATAAATGCTTCTATTTAAGGCTTAAAAAAACTGCCGAAGTAGCCAAAACAAACAAGTACGACTATTTTGGTACGACTCTAACCGTAAGTCCTCACAAAAACTCCAGCATCATCAATGAGATAGGAGAACACATTAGTAATGAAGTAGGCATAAATTACATTTATGGCGATTTTAAAAAACAGGATGGTTATAAAAAGAGCATTGAATTAAGCAAATTTTATAATTTGTATCGTCAAGATTATTGTGGCTGCTTATATGGAAAGGAGAATTTATGGAATTAGATAAATATATTACTTTTTTAACGTTTATACCATGGATATTAATCGTAATTGTAAGTATGATTAACAATTTAAATAATGAATATTACCAAAAATTCTCTTTAAAATATCTTAGTAAAAATATATTTAAAATATTTCGTTTAGATACTTTATTATTAATTATATTTTTCTGGTATTTTTCTTCTTTTGATAGAGAATTTGTAGATAAATATTTATTTGCCATAATGTGTTTATATATGTTTGTAAATTTCTTTTATGAGAAAAAAGAAAAATTAAAGAAAAATTTTTGGAAAGAAAATATCATCCAACTGATTTTACTAGTGATTATTATTTTAATTCCTTTCATCTATTATCATCAAACAAACAACTTAATTATTACTTATAAAATCATGTTTCTGTATTTATTCTTTGAGTATATTATTATTCTAATTGTAAGCTATATCGTTAAAATATTAAAAAAAATATTCAAAAGAAAAGACTCCTAATGGAGTTTTTTCTATGCTTCAAGTTCCTCATCTGCATCAATATCAACCGTTTTCATAATTTCTTCCATACTAGTAAGCCCTTCAACAACTTTAGATAACCCATCTTCAAAACTAGTAGTAATATCATCTTTCGCTTGATAAACCAATTTTTTTAAAGTTTTACGATCAACGTTTGTCGTAATTGCTTCTCTTATATCTTCATTGATATTTAGTACTTCATGAATAGCAATTCGTCCCAAATATCCATGGTTACAATATTTACAACCAACCGGAGTATAAACTTCATTTACAGTAATACCTAAGTGTTTTTTAATAAGTTTTTTCTCATAAGCCGTAGTAGGTCTAGTACCACGACATTTCGGACACAATTTTTTAACTAATTTCTGACTCACAATCCCCGTTAGAGCACTACCAAGTAAATAACGTTCTACTTCCATATCTAAAAGTCTTTCGATAGTGGTTAAAGAGTTATTCGTATGAACGGTTGATAATACAAGGTGACCAGTAATACTAGCTCTAACAGCAATACGGGCCGTCTCATTATCTCTTATTTCTCCTACCATAATAATATCCGGGTCTTGTCTTAAAATACTCCGTAGCGTATGAGAAAAAGTAAGTCCAATCTCACTTAGCACTTGTACTTGATTAATATTTTCGATTTTCATTTCTACCGGATCTTCAACGGTAATAATATTGCGTTCTTTGGTATTTAGTTTTTGTAATATCGCATACACGGTTGTTGATTTACCAGTACCAGTCGCACCAGTTACCAAAACTAACCCATTCGGTTTTTTAATCATTTCTTCCAGTCTTTCCAGATTGGTTTTCGAAAATCCTAAATTTTCTAGTCCATTTAAACTCATACTATAATCAAGTATTCGAATAACCATTTTCTCGCCATTAACACAAGGAAGGGAGGAAACACGAAGATCAAGAGCCATATTATCAATTACATTTTTAATCGCTCCATCTTGTGGCATTCTGGTTTCCGTAATATTCATACCACTAATAATTTTAATACGGGTTACAACATTTCTTTTTAACACATTTGGTATTTTCGCATAATCTTGTAATTCTCCGTCAATACGAATACGCACCATCAAGCACTCTTCGGTAGGATCAAAATGGATATCCGAAGCTTTTCTCTTTATCGCATCGATAATAATATCATTTACAACTTCAACAATACTTACTTTTTCAAAATCAAAAGTTCTCAAATACATCACCTTATTCTAAATTAATTATACACTAAAATAAATGAGATAACAAGAAATTTCAATATCAATTAATTGTACTTTAACAGGTATTAACCAATTGCTAAGTTTGTGCTAAAATATAACAAAGGAAGTTGAGTTTATATGTCAAAAAAGAAAAAAATAATTATTTATAGTGTGATTGGCTTAATTCTTTTAGGTATTATCATTTTTATTCTATGTTGCCATTTTCTAATTGAAAAAGATAGTGTGTTAACTGGCTTTAACTTTAAAGAAGTAACTGAGGTAAATTATGGATCATTTGATTTAAGTAATTTTATCGAAGGTGTAACTTGTGATGAATCATGCTTTTATAACAATGATGAACTAGAATATTCAATAACTAACATTGAAGAGTTAGGCAAGATGGAAGTACTTGTGCAAGTAACTTATGAAGGAGTAACTTACGAGCATACTTACAATTTAAATGTTATCGATACCATAGCACCCACCATCACGTTATCAGCACCAGAAATAGAAATTGCAAGTGATAGCAAGTTTGATGCGACAAGTTATATTATAGAAGTATCTGATAATTATGATGAATTAACAATAGATAATGTTGAAATAGAAAATAATGTAGATACTGAAAAACTTGGCGATTATGAAGTTATTTACACACTTACGGATTCCAATAATAATACTTCATCTGTTACTCTAATCGTTCATGTTGTAGATTTGCTAAGTGATAAGGAAACAGAAGAAAAAGAAACTACCAAAGAAAATAATACAACGACGAATTCTAACAAAAACAATACGACATCAAACAATCAAACTTCGAATAATACATCTAGTGCAGGCTTTAAATCAGCGATAAATAGTGTTTCACTATCACCACTTACAACAAGACATGTAGACTTAGACAACGAAATAGCAAGCATTATTTCTAGTGTAACAAATAGTGGCATGTCAAACTATGAAAAACTACAAGCTATTTATAACTATGTCAAAAATAAACTTAGTTACGAGATGATGGTGTTAAATTTAAATGAGCTATGGGAAATGCAGGATACCTATGGTTACTATTCTTTTGATGGAATGGAAGTGATGAGAGCTATTTATTCCTTAAGAACTGGAAAAGGTGTATGTGATAATTATGCAGCTCTATTTATGATTCTAGCAAGACGTATCGGTTTTGATGCTTATGTTGTTGGAGGCCAAGTAAACAAAGTTGGAGGAGGTACTACCGGTCATGCTCGGGTAATGATTAAAGCGGGTGGAACGTACTACATCTTTGATCCCCAAATTGAAGATAGTAAAGGCACCAGTTATGATTATTTTGGCAAAACAGATGCTGAGTTACCAATCTATCATTATACTTTATCAACACATATTAATAGTTTCCATTTTTTCAAAGAAAATCCTAATCTAGGTCACAGCTTTTCTCTAGATGTTAAAGTAAGTGGAGATTATACAGATACTTTAAGTGATGGCTCTATTCATACTCGCCAATTTAGCATAGATTTAGGAAGTAGCATTTCCATTGAATTAAACCCATCAAGAACACAAAAATACACAATAAAAGTAACATCGAATGAAAATGTGATTTTAAACGAAAGTTATGATGGAAGTAGCCCTAAAATAATAAATTATACTTTCGAAAATCCTGGAACAGATAAAGTAACAATAATAGTAAAAGTAGATGGTTATGAAGTAGAATATAATTTGCTTGCCAACGTAAAAGAAATAGAAAATTCTAATCCATAACAACCTTGAAGTTCGATTTTATGAGTCGAGCTTTTTCTTTATTAAAAGATAAATTCATGGTAAAATATGATTGGAAGTGATTATATGCCTAAAGTATTGATTGAATCACTAGATGATTTTGGAAGAGGAGTAACTCATATTAATGATAAAGTCGTATTTGTCCCAAATGCTTTACCGAACGAATTAGTAGAAATTGAAATTACGAGTGATTCCAAAAAGTATAGTGAAGCAAGAGTAGTAAAATACTTAGAAAAGAGCAAAGATAGACTCCAAAGCTTATGCCCATACTTTGAAGTATGTGGAGGTTGTCATCTTCTTCATTTAAGTTATGAAAAAACTTTAGAATATAAACAAAGTAAAATAAAGAATTTACTGAAAAAGAATAAGATAAATTATGAAAAAGAAATAGAGATTGTAAAAAATGACAACCCTTATTATTATCGAAATAAAATAAGTTTAAAAGTAGAAAACGGCAAGATTGGCTATTATAAAGAAAGTACTCATGAACTAATCGAGATAAAAAGTTGCATGATTTCGAAACCTTCCATTAACGAAGTAATTAAGAACTACAAATTATTAAACTTAGAAAATGCCAAACTAACAATTCGTTCTAATTACAATGATGAGATATTACTTATTATAGAAAGTGCATCAAAAGAATATAACATAGATCTAGAACAATTAAAAGAAAAAATAAAACTAGTAGGAATCGTTTACAACAATATTATCATTTATGGTGAAAACTTCTTTTATGAACGGATTAGGGGCAAACTATTTAAAGTATCATTTGATTCTTTCTTTCAAGTAAATGAGTGTATTACAAGTAAGTTATTTGCTTTAATTAAAAATAATATAGATCCAAATGGTACCGTCCTTGATTTATATAGTGGTGTTGGAACACTAGGTATCATAGCATCTTCAAACTCCAAAGAAGTATATAGTGTCGAAATAATTAAAAATGCGGTTTTAAATGGAATTAGCAATGCCAAGTTAAACCAAGCAAATAATATCAAGTTTATGTTAGGTGATGTATCTAAAACGGTAAATAAATTAAATATCGATTTTGACACTTTAATTGTGGATCCACCAAGAAAAGGGCTAGATAAAAAGACCAGAGAGTTTATTTTGAAAAAGATGCCTAAAAAAATCATTTATGTTTCATGTGATCCAAACACTTTAATAAGGGATATATTAGAATTAGAGAGTATTTATGAAATAGAGGATTTTAAAATCATGGATATGTTTTCATACACTTATCATGTAGAAAGCCTCTGTGTACTAAAGAAGAAAGAAGAAGGAAGATAATCATGATTTACACAAGTCACTATACATCACCACTAGGGGATATATTGCTGGCAAGCAAAAATAATGAACTAATCGGTTTGTGGTTTGAAGGCCAAAAATATTATTTATCTAACCTACAAGAAGAAATGGTAGAAAAGGGCGATGAAGAAATATTAATAAAAGCGAAGAATTGGTTAGACAGATATTTTAGGGGTGAAAAACCAGATGTTAAAGAACTAGCAATCAACCCTATAGGTTCTTCTTTTAGAAAAAGAGTTTGGAGAATTCTTTGCAGTATTCCTTATGGAAGTACCTTAACTTACAAAGAAATAGCGAGTATACTAGCCAAAGAAAAAGGATTTAAAAGTATGTCAGCCCAAGCTATAGGAGGTGCGGTTGCTCATAACCCGATATCCATTATTATTCCGTGTCACAGAGTGGTAGGGACTAATGGAAATTTAACTGGTTATGCCGGCGGGTTAGATAAAAAGAAGTATTTATTAAAACTCGAAAAATCAAAACCGACAAGAAAAGCAGTAAGAACTTATTTAATAGAAAGAAATAAGATTGTTACAATTTAAGAAAAAAGAATCAAAAGATTTTTATGATATTCCAGGAGGAAAAATAGAAAAGAATGAAACTTCTTTAGAAACATCTATTCGAGAATTTAAAGAGGAAACAGGAATGGATATCCTAAGCCAAACTTATAAAGGAAATGTAATTGTAGAATACCCAAATAGAATTTTTGATTTTGACATTTATATAGCT
>CALVHK010000005.1 GCA_944327405.1 uncultured Bacilli bacterium
ACATCACATGATTTAACCTTTAAATCGGCTAGATCTCCACTACAACACTCTAAAGTCCGAACTGGTATATCTAAACTTCTAAAGAATTCTACGGTATATTGCCACATCTTATTATACCACTCCATCGCATCTTCTGGTTTACATAAAACAACCATTTCTTCTTTTTCAAATTGATGAACTCGGTAAAGTCCTCGCTCTTCTAGTCCATGAGCTCCTACCTCTTTTCTAAAACATGGTGAGTAAGAAGTAAGACAAATTGGTAATTCTTTAGCATTTACAATTTGATCTTTAAATCTTCCAATCATAGAGTGTTCTGATGTACCTATTAAGAATAAATCTTCACCCTCAATTTTATACATCATCGCATCCATTTCTTTAAATGACATAACTCCGGTTACAACATCACTCCGAATCATAAATGGTGGAATGCAATAAGTAAATCCTTTATCAATCATAAAATCACGAGCATAAGCAAGCATAGCCGAATGTAATCTTGCTATATCTCCCATGAGGAAATAAAAACCATTGCCACTAGTTCTTCCTGCTGCTTCCTTATCCAGTCCACCAAAACGTTCACAAATATCTGCATGATATGGAATTTCATAATCTGGTACCACTGGATCGCCAAACCGCTCTAATTCAACGTTTTCAGAATCATCTTTCCCAATTGGCACAGACTCATCAATGATTTGAGGAATCACCATCATTTTTTCTTTAATTTCACTTGCTAGTTTTTCTTCTTCAGCCTCTAAATTAGCAATCTTAAAAGATAGCTCACCTACTTCGTCTTTAATTTTTAAGGCTTCATCCTTCTTGCCTTCCCGCATCAAAGTACCAATTTGATCGCTTAACTTATTTTTATTACTACGTAAGTCATCCGCTTCTTTCTTGGCATTTCGATATTTGATGTCTAACTCATAGACTTCATCGACAAGCCCTAACTTCTCATCTTGAAACTTCTTCTTAATGTTTTCTTTCACTCGCTCTTTTTCTTCTCTTATTAACTTAATATCAATCATTATTCATTCCTTCTTTCTATAAAAAAAGAATGATACCAAAGGAGTCAAAATAGACGGTACCATCCTTTTATTTGCTTGATTTTAAGATAACGGCTCTTCGCCGGGGATGATTAGTCCCACTAGAAAGGAGATTTCATAATACTCGCCTACTTATTTCCATCAACCATAAGCTTTCTATTAAAGCAAATATTATTACTTATCTTTCTTGCGCTTTACTCTTATAATATACCATATTTTTTAATTTATGACAATTACTAATTAACCATAAAGTCTTTTTAAATAAATTCTTTTACCATCATGAATCAAAACCATAATATCTTTATCATCATTAGATTCAATTTTTCTACCATAAGAACTTCCTAAATCACCAAAGCTTAATAGATATGGAATATTTAACAATTCTTCATGAAGTATTAAAATATCTCCAATGACAGGCTCTTCTATATCAAAAAACTCCATACTTAATGAATACTCCATATCATTACTCCTTAGCGTATATAAAAAATTTTCTATATTAACGATTTCTAGTGATTTCATCATTACCTCTTTCTTTATTCTTTAAATACTCTTTGATTTTAGAATTAGCAATTGATCCTAGATATTCCAATTTAGGAGCATAAATATGTTCCAACTCATGAGCATTCATAAAACAGCTTCCACTAATCGCTTCCACCTCAGGAAGATCCAAGCCTTTAAGTTTTCGATTTTCAAACAAACTAAACTTACCAATTTGTCTTGCTTTTGGTAAACTAAGTTGCTCCAGATCCTCATTATCACATAAAAAGCTTTCTCCAACCATTTCTGCTTCTGGTAAACTAAATTGCTTTAAATAATAATTATAAGCAAGAAAATCCGAACCAGTTGCTTTTACATAATTATGTTCTAAAGAAACCATCTGATTAAGAGCATTTAAAGTGATTCTTACTGGTCCTTTTTTCGTAAAAATTTCTACTATTTTATTTCCATCCTCATGTTTTACTTCTATTTTCTCGATCTCATCTATACTACTAGGAAAAGAATCTCCTAAAGACTCATCATAAGTCATAATCTTTTTGTTTTGCAAATCCAAAATAAAATAATCAAATACCAAAAACTTTTCTCTTTCATATTGTTTTACTTCAAAATTATCAATAATAATATTCCCCGGGCAATAATAAATATTATTCATTTCATAATTATACTTATAAAATTTGCCATCATTTGCTTGTACGTATCCAGGTAGTTCAAACCCCACACTCTTATGTTCTTGAACCATTCCATAATCTTTAGCAAATGCTTCCATTAATCCCGGAATAATATTATCTAAGTTATTTGCAAAAGTAGAATCAGGATTATTCACTTTATGATTATATCTATTTTTTATCGATAAAGTATGGGTTTTATCTTTTCTAAATTGAATACTTATAACGGATGTCCCATATTCATCTTGTCTTCTTGGCGTAGAATAATCTTCTCTTCGAATTTCTTCAACATCTTTTTTAACCGCAAAGAAAACATAACAAGAATTGAGTCTTCCTCCTCTAAAAGTACATAATTCTTCTCCCTTAGCATAATACTTTTTAAAACTTTGTATTTCTTCTTCCGTCATGCACTGATATAAATCATATCCAGCTTCCTCAAGTAATTCCTTAGCACTTTTATTAACGACAATATTTTCCTCTTCTACATCAACAAAACTATAAATAATATCTTTAAACTCTTCTTCTAAATAATTATCTGTAATATCTTGATATAGTTCACGGCTTTCATGGAAGTGACTCATTAAAAGTTCCGGTAACAACCCCTCTGTTTCTAGCAATGTCGGAAACAAATCCCGACATAAATGCATCATCGCTTCCCCATATTTTTTCTTTATTATTTTCAAATCTTTATTCATTCCATTGCTCCTTACTATTTATTTATATCACAAATGAAAAGAAAAAACAATTACCATAATAGATAACTGTTAAATTCTGTTAACGCTTTTAGTATTGATTATCGATCTAGTTACAATGTTTTCTCATCTTTTAAAGTCTGGTAGTTAGAATAAATATCTTCCACTCTTTCTTTTAAATTCATACCTTTAGCACTCACATAAAATAAGATAAATTCAATAACATCAGCAGGAAAATTCATACATAATTCTTCACTCAAGTCTAGAGTGTCTTCTTTTAGAGTGAATACTTGAATATACCTTAAGGCAGCAAAAAGCTCTAAAGACGGTTGATAACCAAACAACTTTAATATATCCATTAATTCCGCTGCCGGAAGAATAGATGCTACCATGATTTTATTCAAAAGATGTTTTCGCACTTTTAATAAGCTCTGAATAAAACTATCATAATTTGCAATTTCTTCATTTAAACCCACAACGATATGCTTTAAATTCTGAGCTATATTTTTACTATAATCTGGATATGACATATTTTCTAAGCATACTTCCTCATACATATAATCTACTGTACTTATAAAACTTTTCTCAGTAATATCACTATAATATTTTTGCAAATTTTCTAAATCATATTTACTAGATTCAAGCAAACAATCAATAACCATCAACTCATTATATAAATCCTTCATACCCATACTCCTAGTTGCTTTATTATATGCCAAAATTAATAAAATAGCAAGAAAAAACTATTCTAGGTGTTCTAAAATAGCTTTTTCTAACCCCTTTAAAGGCAAATTAGCACATGTTTTACGATGGCCATTTTTTACTATATCTTCATACACGTAAGCATCCCCAAGCACACTTTTATCATACTCTTCCTCATTTGTCATCTTATAAAATTCATGAATATAATGTAAAGCCTCACGACAAGTTTTGCCAATTAAATTTTTAATCATAATGGAAGTTGACGAAATAGAAATAGCGCAAGCTTCCCCATCAAAAGTAATATCTTCAATTACATTATTATTGAACTTAACATACAAATCAATATTATCAATACACGATTCATTTCTTGTATTTGCTTGAACGTATTCTTCGTTATCCATTCTTTTGCGATTTACTGGATGCATATAATGCTCCATAATTATTTCTCTTGCTTCCATTTTAAATCATCTCTTTAACTATCTTTCCATAATCACTTAATAATTCAATTAAATTATCAATTTCTTCATATGTATTATAAAAATATAAACTTACTCTAACAGTATTATTGACACCCACACTAGATTTTAATATCTTAGCACAGTGATTACCTGCCCGAACACATATGTTGTATTTATTTAGGTAATAAGCAACATCCTGACTAAAAACATTAACAACATTAAAGGTGACGATTCCACTATCACTTTCTATATTAATAATGTCAATATGCTTAATTGGTATTAATTTATCGATCAAATATTGTCTTAAAGATAATTCATATTTATGAATATGATCCATACCTATTTTATTTAAATATTTAATTGCTTCCCCAAAACCAATCACACCTGCTATATTTCTTGTACCTGCTTCTAACCTAGTTGGAAGCTCTTTGTAATAAATCTCTTGTGGAGAGTCAAATGCTTCATTCATACCCCCACCTAAAACAGTAGGCTCTAAATGTTCTAATAATTCTTTCTTTCCGTATAACACGCCAACTCCTGTTGGCCCACACATTTTATGTGCCGAAAAAGCTAAAAAATCAACATCCAAATCTTTAACATCGACATGCATATGTGGAACCATTTGCGCACCATCGACAACAACAAAAATATTATTTTCATGAGCAAACTTGCAAATATCTTTAATTGGTCTTATATCACCAATCACATTAGTAACCCCGGCAATACTAATCACTTTCGTATTTTTCGTCACTGTCTTTTTTAAGTTATCAATAGTTAAATAATAATTACTATCTAAAGGGATATAATTAACTTGAATACCTTTTTTATTTGCTAGACGAAACCAAGGAAGAACATTCGATGCATGTTCGCTAGTTGTGATCAACACTTCATCTCCTTCTTCTAAAATAGGCTCAAAAAAACCATTAACAATCATATTTAAAGATTCCGTTGTCCCACTCGTAAATACAATCTCTTCTAAAGCATCAGCATGAATAAAATCTTTCACTAACTCTCTTACTTCTTCATACTCCTGATCCACTTTATAAGACAAATCATAATCCCCTCTATGTGCATTAGCGGGATAATTCGTATAATAATCGACCATCTTATCTATTACACATTTAGGTTTCAAACTAGTCGCACCATTATCAAAATAAATGATCTCTTCTTTTAAAAGAGGAAAATCTTCTCTATTCATCTATTCACCTCCGTCTTTTTCTATTTTATTGTATTCAGTTTAATTAAATTCACCTATAATAAATGCCTTCTTTTATTCAAAATTAATCTTTCTACTTCGATTATAAAGGGCCATAGCCTCTTTATTTATATCAATTGTCTCTATTGGAATATAATTTTCAACACAAAGTTTACAATCCCCAGTTCTTTTTCCCATTAAACGAATCAAAAAGCCATCTTTATACGTACTTAAAACATAATTTTCAACGAATCCATCTTTAAGCGTTAAAGAATCAAGTAATATTTTGTCTTCATGATCCACTTCATATATTTCTAATACCGAATCAAGATGTAATTCAAACATAGATTGCAATGGATAAAAACAATTTCGATACATTCTTCTTAAATCTACGATACTAGTACTAGGAATAACAAAATCAAACAAACGAACATCCAAATAATTATATATATCATAAGGAATGTGCATCAAAAAAACTTTGTTACCAGTTGCAATTTCAATCGCTAATTGATGGGTTGAAATCCGTTGAGTAACTTTTTTATCTTCTAAGAAATTTGTATATTCAATGACTTGAATATAAGATTTAAATTCATCACTTTCAAGTCTTAACACAAACTCTTGATTAGAAAATCGAACAATCACCTGATCCTCTTGAATAATCATGGTTAAATTTTTTGCTTTATCACTAATCTGAAATTCCAAGCTAAAAGAAGTATCAATCTTATCAAGCCAGCTAACTTTAGTACCACTAGAAGTATCATTATGAGCCAACTGTAAATAATAAGGCTTACTTAAAAAAAATTCAAGAAAAGGACTAACAATTTGGAAATTCTTTCGATAAGCTTCAACATATTCCTTAAGTGTACTATCATAAATATAAGGAAAATCACTTATTTTATCAAAACTATAATTCTTCTTCATAATTTACCTACTAAAAAATATGTTACTTTTCCTGTAACATATTTAATAAATCTATTTTAAACTTATCTTTTGAAGCATTTGCTTTAGAAATCATGATTCCCTTATATGTTGCCAGTTCGCTCATATGACCTTCCAATAAAATCTCAGTAGGTGTAATTGTATCAAGCATAATTGTTCCCTCTTTTAAATAAACGGTATAATAAAGTTTAACCTCACCATGAACTGCTGAAAACATCTTGTCACTAGGTAACTTAAGCTCATACTTTTCGGTATGTTCTTTTTTATTAGTACTCACTAATTCCCCAACAAACTCACCATTTCTTAAAGACGGATAATACTCAAAGTTTAGCTTTTTAAAAGCTAACATATTGTATTTTTTCAATGCTCTTTCTAATTTTTTAAATTCGTTTTCATTAAAATAGTCTAAAACATAACCTTTCATAATTTAACCCCCTATTTCAATTACGTATTCATTATAGCACACTTTAACTTTTTTGTCAAATTTGCGTAAAAAGTATTGACTTTTAGTGTTTTTTGTCATTTTTTAATTTTACAATTGTCATTCCTGGATTCCAAATATCCAGCCGAAAAGAATCCACCTGTTTATTTTTCTTTAATAATTCATGAATTCGATTTCTAAGAATATTAGAACTCCTGCCATGAATAATCCCTATATAGGTATTTCCAAGCTTCACGCTATCATGAATAAAGTCATTTAAGAAATAAACGACCGTATCCGTTGTTTCCCCATGAACATTTAAAATTGGGGACTTACTGTTAAACATTTCCATTATTTGATGCCGAAACAGTTGGAATAGATGCCCCACCAACTACAAAACTTGTATCCATTTGCACCTGTTCTGGTGTAGGAATAACAATCTTACTCGCATCAGGTATAGGTGGCAATTCTGGCTCTGCGCTAACCACTGGTTTTACCTCTTCTACTGGTGCCTCAACAATATTAAACTTCTGATTATAATAATTAATAACTTCTTTTAAATTAGGAGTAGAAGTTCTTCCTCCCATTTTCCCTACGGATAGGCCAGCCGCAATATTAGAATATGTAACAGCTTTTTCTATATCAAAGCCATTAGCCATGCAATAAACAAAAGCTCCATGGAAAATATCCCCCGAACAACTTGGGTCAACCACTTGAGTTTTAATACCAGGCATAATCCTAATTTCTCCATTGCAAGTATACATAGCTCCCATATTTTCCAAAGTAACAATAATATTATTATTAGGATAGCGATCCTTTAGTTTTTTGTATACTTGAACTAATGTAACAGAGTTATTATAATCAATTTTAAGCCCACTAACTGCCTCTGCAAACCCTTTAGAACATACTATATAATTTACATATTTACATAACTCTAATAAATCGCGATTAACTCTACCAGCATCTAAAACACTAATTGCTTTTGGAAATTTATTTAAAGCATTAATCGTCGCCGTATATTCCTTCCCATCTGTAAATATTACATCGGGAGTAATATTATATTCATATCTTTTTAATTGGGGTTGGACTTCTCCAACTACATCAAAACGAGTTCGTGTACCATTTTTCTTATTTACCAAAATAACAGATAATGGAGTTGCATACTCATAAGTATTTTCAATTAAATCGGTTTTTACCATCGCTTGTTCTAATTCTTTTCTAATCTGTGTTCCATATTCATCAGATCCAACAACACCGGCAAAATAAGAGGTTTCTCCCCATTTTCCAAGCAAATAAGCTACATTGGCCGCCGTTCCTCCTCCAGCTTCTATCTTCTCACTTAAAACATACTTTGTTCCTTCAACTGGATATTCATCTACAGGGCATGTAATATCAAAACTAGAATTTCCAATGCTTAGTATCGTCATTTCATCCACCTCTTCATATATTTAATAATACCATATTTTTACCAAAAAATAAAGACTATTCTAATACAGCCTTTATTCTTCTTACACCAGCACTACTCGCTTCTTCTTTTGTGATTTTAAAATGTCCTAAAACACCAGTATGCTCGACATGTGGGCCACCACAAATCTCTTTAGATACATCACCAATCTGATAAACATTTACAATATCTGCATATTTTTCAATAAACATGGCTTCAGCACCACTTTGAATCGCATCCTCTTTACTCATAACTTCCATTGTTACTGGTAAATCTTCTTTGATCCATTCATTTACGAGGGCCTCTACTTTTCTTTTTTCTTCATCGCTCAATTTATGATCACAGGAAAAATCAAAACGCATACGCTCTTCATTAATGTTACTTCCCTTTTGATGAACGTATGAGCCTACAACTACTTTTAGAGCAGCATTTAATAGATGGGTTGCCGTATGATATTTCGTTTCAATTTCACTATGCCCCATCAAACCACCTTTAAATTTACCTTTGCTAGCAGTTCTTGACAACTCTTGGTGTTGTCTAAATTTGTCATGAAACCCTTCTGTATCTACTTTTAACCCATGTTCTCTTGCCATTTCTTCTGTTAACTCAATAGGAAAACCATAGGTATCATATAATTTAAAGGCATGATCCTTATCAATGGTATCACCAGTAACAGACTTTAGAAGTTTATCAAATTCTTTTAATCCTTTTTCCAAGGTTTTATTAAATTTCTCGTTCTCACTTTTTAATACTTCTAAGACAACTTCTTTATTTTCTTTAATCTCGGCATAATCTCTCTCATACTTTTTGATTACTTCTAAAGCAATTGGTCTCATCCAATCATCATGAGTATCAATGCCAAGTTTTTTAGCATGACGAATTGCTCTCCTGATTAATCTTCTTAAAATATAGCCTTGATCGGTATTGCTTGGCTTAATTCCGGCTGGATCAGCACTAATAAAGACACTGGTACGAATATGATCAGCTATAATACGCATTGATTCCTCGTTTCCAACGTAGGACTTACCACTAACTGATTCAATAGAGGCAATGATTTCTTTCCAAATTGATGTCTTATAGTTATCATCAACGTTTTCAAGGACCGCTACAACCCGCTCTAAGCCCATTCCGGTATCCACGTTTTTCTGAGTTAGTTCGGTAATCTTGCCATCTTCATTCTTATAAAACTCCATAAAAACATTGTTCCATATTTCGACCCAACGTTCATCTTTTGGATCAAACTTTACGGGTATTTCCTCATCACTTCGAAAGTAAAATATTTCTGTATCACCACCACATGGTCCAGAGTCTCCTGCTATCCAGAAGTTATCTTCTACACCAAGATAGGCAATCCGTTCTTCAGGAATTCCTAAACTCTTCCAAATTTCGGCAGAAACTTCATCTCTTGGGATGTCTTCGTTGCCCGCAAAAACCGTGACAGCTAAACGTTCTATCGGAATATTTAAAACTTTCGTTAAAAATTCAAAACTATAGCCAATACTTTCTTTCTTAAAATAATCGCCTAAACTCCAATTGCCGAGCATTTCAAAGAAAGTATGATGAGTCTTATCCCCAATTCCATCTAAATCTGTTAAACGAACACACTTTTGAGCATCGCATAATCTCTTTCCTTTAGGATGAGGTTCTCCCAAAAGATAAGGAATTAAAGGTTGCATACCGGCAGTATTAAATAAAACAGTTGGATCATTTTCTGGTATTAATGGTGCACTTGGTATTTCTACGTGACCATGACTTACAAAAAAATTAATAAACTCCTTCTTTAAATTCATTGTTCTACCCCCTCAATAAAATCAATTACCCGGTTATCTAATGCTTCAATTTGATCATTGACAATCGTAATATCAAAATTACTATAATTTTCTAAGGCTGTTTCCGTTACATGCATTTGTTCTTCAAGCGATAACTTACTTGGTTCAAATTGATTCACTACATACATCGAATAAACATTATTAAACGTTTTCTTTAATTCATCAATTTCAATCGGAAGTCTCACATCATCAATAATAACCGTATCAAAATAAAGATTATATACTTTAATATCCTCAATCATGCGATTTACAAAAAATAGAGGCATATCCATGTTTTCTCTGATGGTTACTCCTAAATCTTGTAAGAACTTACGAGGCTTTGGCTCACTTCCGTCCCAGCCAATGATTTCTTTCGCATACATCTTTATATATTTACTAAACGAAGTAATAATTGGCTTACGACCTTTCGATAAATAATATTCTCTAATTATTTTGGCAACTTCACCTTTGCCTGAGCCGGATTTACCAGCGACTAAATATATTTTCATAATTTCACCACACAATAAAATAATTATAACATTAATCCTGAAAAAAAAGAAGAGTTTTTCCAATAAAAAAGAATCATTTAGAGATTCTTAGTTTAAAGCTGCAATAAGCTCATCTTTTTTCATTGCACTATAACCCTTAATGCCTTGCTCTTTAGCTACAGCTTTAAGTTCAGCTAGAGTCATTTTGCTATAATCTTTAGCTGCCTCTTTTGCCTCTTTCTTTGGTGCAACTTTTTCCTCTTTTTTTACTTCTTGTTTTGCTGTTTTTGCTGGTACTTTACCATTTAAAGCATCTTTGGAAATCTTAACTAATTCAGTGAATGCAGCTGGATTATCAATAGCCATTTCACTTAACATTTTACGGTTAATTTCAATGCCAGCTTTTGACAAACCATTCATAAATTTAGAGTAACTAATTTCGTTTTCACGACAAGCTGCATTAATTCTTGTAATCCATAATTTTCTGAAGTTTCGTTTATTTTGCTTTCTATCACGATAAGCATAAGCTCCACTATGAAATACTTGCTCTTGTGCTGTTTTATATAATCTATGTTTGCTTCCAAAATATCCTTTCGCTTCTTTTAATACTTTTCTTCTTCTATTTTTGGAAACACTTCCACCTTTAACTCTTGTCATACTCTTTCCTCCCTAGATAACAGATTTTAATCTGCTAGCCTCTCCACTTGCTAAAACGCCTTTATTTCTTCTTTGACGTACTTGTTTTGCTGAATCTTTGTTTGTTTTGTGATTTCCGTTTGATTTCTTGTAAGTTAAAGTTCCATTTTTCTTTTTCTTTAAAACTTTACTACTTGCTTTATGAGTTTTTTGTTTTGATTTTGCCATAATAATCCTCCTACTTGTTTTTTGGTGCTAATAGCATAAACATTTGTCTACCATCTAGTTTAGGTTGTGCTTCAATCGTTGAAACCTCACTTAAACTATCGGCAAATCGAAGTAATACATCACGTCCTAATTCTGGTCTAGCCATTTGGCGACCTTTAAAACGGATGAATGCTTTAATTCGATGTCCTTTAACTAAATATTCTTTCGCATTACGAACACGAGTTTCAAAGTCATGAACATCGATCGTTGTCGATAAACGATATTCTTTTAATTCCTTGTTCGTTTCTCTTTGCTTCTTTTGTTGTTCTTTTAGTTTCTTTTGACGTTCATAACGATATTTGTTGTAGTCCATAATTTTTCCTACAGCGAGCTTTCCATTATCATTCATCAAAACTAAATCTAAACCTGCATATCTTGATAAAGTCAAGGCATCTTCTAACTTTTTAAGCCCCATCTGTTCACCATTTGGGCCAATTACCATTAGTTCTTCTACTTTAATTTGCTCATTGATTGGTAACTCCTTATTCACACTTGCTATACTTACGCACCTCCATAAATTCTAAAAAAGGTAGAATAATCATATTCCACCTTAAAAAACACATTAATATTAACTATTACGGCTTTTTACCTATGAACATAATTCATCAGGTGGAATAAAATTCGCTTTCCTTTTTCAATTTCTATAACATTATATCTTTATTATATGAGTTTGTCAAGAAAAAATTAATCATTTTTCCTATCTTCTTCTAATTCTTGCCAATCCCGAACCAATTACTTCATTACGCGTTCTTGCCATCTTTTTTTCATTTCTTTGATGCTGTTCTTCTATCTCCTGAATCATACTTTGGTATTGCTCCATGTATTTTGGACCAACAAATGATTTTACTTTCTTGCTTGTTTTAAGTAAACTCTCTAGGTTTTTACGAGACATCGAATAGTGAGGAGGCTTCTTCATCATTTTTTCACTTTCTTTCTATCTTAAAAGTATATTATTTATTAAGAAAAAAAGACTAACTAAGTCTTTCCTTTACAAGTTTGCTTACTAGAGTCATATCGGCATTGGTAAGTTTCCCATTTAACTCTTTCATAACCAATCCCATTTCTTTCATACTGGTTGGTTTTAACTCACTGAATACTTCATCAATTACTTTTACAATTTCTTCTTCCGTCATTTCTTCGGGTAAATAAGCATTTAAAATTTCTATTTCTTTTTCTAAATTAGCAACTTCTTCATCTTTGCTATACTTTTTGAACTCTTCGATAGAATCTTTACGCATTTTCACTTGTTTTTTAATTACACTCATGACCTCATCATCGCTAAGTTCATGTTTTTTGCTAATAGAGTCTAATTGTAAAGCACTTTTAAGCATTCTTAATACAGATAACTTAAACTTATCGCCACTTTTCATGGCAGCTTTTAAATCTTCTGCTATTTTTGTATTCATTTTATCACCTTAATAATTTCTATGCTTTCTAGCATTTTTAATTTGTTCTTTTTTTTCGTTTCTACGACGAACGCCAGGTTTTTCATAATGCTTTCTTTTCTTTAACTCTGAAGGGACACCGCTGCGGGCAACTTTGGTTTTAAACTTTCTTAATGCACCATCAACATCTCCATTTTTTACTACTACTTTTGTCATTTGCAAATCCCTCCCTTCATTTACTAATCATGATTATAACACCAAAAAAGGTGATAAGCAAGGTTTTTAGGTATTAAATCGTATCATTTTCCTGAATTTCTGGCTCTATTTCTATTTTTATTTCTAAATTTTGATCTTTTAAGTCTGTCTTAATATCATTTTTTAGCATATTTAAAAAATGGCTCTTATAATTATTAATTAATAAAACTGTTATCATCATTAAAATAAAGATCAAAAATAAAGAATATACCATATACATAGCCGTAAAACCTTTTTTATTCATATTATCACCGATAATTTAATTATATCAAAAAAGGGTTCTTTTTAAAACCCTTTTCATACTTATTTCACTAGCTTACGAATCGAAGAACCAATCATTCTGCCAATATCGATAACTAAATCAAGTAATCTAGCAAAAGCATTAATTAGTGTACCACTAATAGCTCCTCCAACAACCGATATTAACTCTTGATTATTTAACTGCATCTTATCCCTCCTTCGGATAAAAATATCCATAAATAGCGGAAGCAATAAAGGCGATGGCAATTGCGATTCCACCAAATATTGCGGTTGCAGAAATTCCTCCATTCACTTTAGCTAGTTCTATTTCATTTAACTGTTTCATCTTAACCTCTCAAATTCTTTAATGATATTAAAGCTTTAGCAAACGAGATAATACTTATCACAATATTTGTTATCGCTGTAAATATTCCTCCTCCACTAGTATTTAATAATTCATTTTGATCCATTCTTTGCATAAACATTTCTCCTTTAAAACATTTTTTCTTTAATTTTTGTAATAATTCTTTGTTTATTATAATAAAAATTTAAATCTACTATTTCCTGATTAGTTAAAGAAGTCGTAGTTGACAAAGTTAATTCATAATAAGTTTGATAGTTTTCTTCATCTACAACTAATTCTTTACTTAAGATTTCATAGTTTAAATAATTATTATTTAATGCAATTTCATCGAAATTAACATTAGTAGGTAAGGCGGTTTTTATCGTACAAGTTGAGGCATTCGCATCACAACTTACCAATCCTTTTGTTTTATAGTGATCGTACATTTCTTTATGATCTATATAACGCAGCAAAATAAACAAAAGAGCAACAATAATGATAACGATGATAAATTCATATTTAGGTTGTTTTTTTAAAAAAGCATACTTATTATTAAACAAGTCTAACATTGAGAACCTAAATGAATAATTTTTTCGAATTTATCATCAACGTTTTTATGAGTTACATAAATTAATGTACTACTTTTAAAATAGGTAAAAATATGATCTAAAATTTCCCGTTCCATATCCACATTCACTTCACTCAATGCTTCATCTAATATCATAATTTTTGCCTTTTTAAGCAGGGCTCTTGCTAGGATTATTCTCTGTTTTTCCCCTCCACTCAAATTATTTAGCGAAGCATTAATCACAGTATTAAATCGATTAGGTCTATTATTTACAATATCTTCTAACTTACAAATTTTACTTACTTGCATAAACTCTTTATCAGAGACATTACGAAAACAAATAATATTGTCACGAATCGTTCCGGTAAAAAGTGATTCGTTTTGGCCTACATATAGAATATTTTCTCTGATCGCATTTAAGCTATAATCACATTCACTCGTATTATTTAATTTTATATTCCCAGAATAAGCGCCTAAACTTCGATAAATAAGTTTACAAATGGTACTTTTACCACTTCCACTTGGACCACTTAACAACACTTTATCTTTTGCTTTTACCTCAAAACTAACTTTATCTAAAATATTGGCATATTGATTATAAGAATACATTAGATTTTCTACTTTGATACTATTTTTCTCTATCGCAACTAATCCTCCTAAATCTTGTTCTGGTTCAATTGATAAGAATTCACTAAGTTTACTAAAAGTAGCCTTCAAATAATTATATTTTGGTATTAAGTCAACTAATTCTTTAGCAGGATTAAATAAATAAAGAATAATACTATTAAATGTGACCAAACTAAGGACTTCCAACTCTCCTCGATAAATCAAATAGATACCCAATGTAGTAATAGCAAATAAACCAAATTCATAAATAAAGTTTTTAATTAATTCAATGACATTCAAGAAACTGATAAAAGAAAATCTAGTCTTTAACATAAGAATCAATTTGTTTTCAATCCGATAAATAAATTCTTGCACTAAATTTAAGTTTTTGATACTGTAATTCATATCTACATTTTCGATTAATGTTGTGTTAAAATCTGAAGTTGTTTCGATGTTTTCTTTGATTTTTTGGTAAACTCCTTTAGAAAACATAACACCTACGATTAGATAAATAATAATTATTAAACAAAGAAGAAAAAATAATTTACTATTTATCAAAAACAAAAAGATAACCGCCCCAATAATCAAAATCATATTTAGGATAAATGTAGAAAATATTTCTGAAAATAAGTTTTTTGTATCACTTAATTCATCAACTCTTGTTACAATTTCTCCCGTCGTACGATTTTGAATAAATTTTAAAGGGAGTTTAAAGATATGTTCTAAAAACATGGTAAATATTTCTGTGTCCAGATTTTTATTAAGATAATTAAGGTAATAGGTTTTTACATAATTAGAAATTACTTTAAAAAGAAGAATTATAAAAAAGAGGATTATTATAAATTTTACGAATCTGATATCTGAACCATCTTGGATACTTGATATACTTACTTGGAAATAGAAACTTCCAACTAACGTTAAAATCATAAGTATAATATTCACGATAATAATTTTCGAAAACAATACTTTGTTTTTTGCTAACAAGTTTCCAAAGATACTAACTATGGAGAGCTCTTTTGTATATTTTAATACATTATTATTGGGAGTTGCTAGTATTAAAATATGATTCCAAATCGAATTAAATTCACTAATGGTTTTCTTTACTTTTCCTTTAGCAGGATCCATAAGATAAATATATTTAGGGGTAATTTTATATACTATAACAAAATGCTGAAGACCATTAGGCAAAATAACATGAGCTATCGCTGGTAAGTAGATATTTTCATCAAAAATATCATCTACTTTCACTCCCATTGCATCAAAGCCATAGATACTTAAGGCTTTTACAATATGATAGGCAGTTGTCCCAGCAACGCCAGTACACGTATCATCTCTTATTTTTTCTAAAGGAACATATCCATTATAAAACTGTAAAATGGAAGATACGCAACAGGCTCCACAATCTTTTAAATCTCGTTGCTTTACCACTTCTATTTTTGACAACCAAATCCCTCCCTTCACTTATATTTATTACGTGTATCCTCTTTATTTCCTTTATTTTTTTGAAATATGGCCACAAATTTTTATACCCGTGACATTGTTCGACAAATTAGGCACATTTCCTATGATATACTATGCCACTCGAAAGGAGGAATTTTATGCAAAATGGATTGCTAATTTCTGAAATTAGAACAAAGCTTGGATTATCCCAATTGGATATGGCAAAGAAATTAGGAATTACTTTAGCGGCTTATAAATCCTATGAAGCTAATCTTAGACCGATGAAAATCCAAGAATTAGATTTCTTAAGCAATTATTTTCGAGTGTCTTTAAATGCCCTTTTAGGTTTTACTCATAATCTTAGAGTATTGGGATCTGCTCCTATCGACTATAAATATTTGCGATTTAGCTTGAGATATATCCGTCGGATTCATCGAATCACTCAAAAAAAACTTGCTCATGATTTACAAGTATCTTTGCCATTAATCGGCTACTTTGAAAAACATCCCGAAACTTTAAAAGCTGATTATCTGTATAAGTTTGCCAAATATTTTCATGTATCCGTTGATTATATTTGTGGAAAAACTTTAAAAAAAGAAGTACTCTAATCATCTTTGAGTACTTCTTTTAATAATACTTCATCATCTTTAAATAAATTATATTTCTTAACGATAAATTTAAATATAACTTTTAATAGAGCAATACAAGGCGTAGCAATAATCATACCTAGTATGCCAAAATAATGAGCAAATACCAAAAGGCCTATCATAATGGTTACCGGATGTAAATGCGTCGTTTTACTCATTACAACTGGTTGTAATACATAGTTTTCAATTAACTGCACGACTACACAGACAATTAACACGGCAATACCTGTAATGGTTCCCTGAGAAAAACCAACAATAACTGCCGCAGCTCCTCCAATATAAGGCCCAATATAAGGTATTAAATCCGTTAATCCACAAAAGAGCCCAAACAAAAGTGGCGCATTCAAACCGATAATAGCAAACCCAATTGTATCAGTTACAAAAACCATAAAGGCTACCAACAAAGTTCCACTAATCGTCTTTCTAACCTCTTTACCTATATCGGTAATTAATACTTCAATTTCATATTTATTTTTATTAGGCACTAACTTCAAAAAGTGCTTAGAAATAGCATCAAAATCAAATAACATATAAAGTCCAATTACTAAACTAATTAAGATCGTACCAATACCAGATGCTAAACTACCTAAAATGCTGATTAAAGAAGTTGGTAAGGAATTTGTAAAATTAACTAAAAATCCTCCCACACTATCAAACAAATTATCTCTAAATCCAGTTAAATCAATACCACTAATCGATATTTGATTGATTATATCATCAGCAAAATTACTAAATTTATCCAAAATAGATGGTAATGTAGCAATAAGTTCATTGATTTGCGTATACAAAGTTGGTATTAAAACTCTTAAAAATACATAGATAAATACTAAAAATACCGCATATACCAAAATACTTCCTACGATTCGAGGAACTCCTTTTTGGTGTAGCTTTTTTACAATCGGATTAAATAACCAAGCAATAACAAAACCAATAAAAAGCGGTGACAAAACTTTAAGGAAAGTAAGTAAGATATTCCAAACATTTAAGTTTCTCAAAATAATTGTACCACACAAAATGATTGCCACAATCATTACAATATAAAGCAAGTTTAAGATTTTTTTAGTTAAAGATACAACTTCATTCACTTCTTTACTATCAATTTCCTTAAGATTTTTTTTCATACTAAACCCTCATTAACTCAGTTTCTTTTTCTTTAAATATTTCATCTATTTTCTTATTATACGCATTTACTTGCTCTTGTATGTCATCTAAATACATTTTCTCTTCATCTTCTGGCAATTCTTGCTTTTTAATCTCGTTATTAGCATCTTGTCTAATATTTCTTAGTGCAACTTTCGCCTCTTCACATACAGATTTTGCCATTTTAACATATTCACGACGCTTTTCTTCTGTAAGTTCTGGAATTGTTAAAATAATCATTTCGCCATTATTAATTGGTGTAATTCCTAAATTTGCTTCATTAATCGCTCTTTCAATTTCTTTTAAAGCACTTTTATCAAAAGGCTTAATCATTAAACTACGAGCTTCTGGCACGGTAATATTAGCTAGTGATTGAATTGGAGTTGGAACTCCATAATAGCTAGCTTGAATGCCATTTAACATAGCCGGATTAGCTCTACCAGCCCGAATATTTAAAAGCCTACTTTCTAAATTTTCAATTGTTTTCTCAAACTTTAATTCAACATCATCCATGATAAAATTATTCCTCCTAAAATTAATATTCTACTAACATTATACTCAAGTTCTTCCGAATTTACAAGTCCTACATGAGTTCTGCATATTCAAAAAACTGAATTACATTCCTTTTTTCCACTTCCCCAGGTAATCCACCAAATAAAATATTATTTTTAAAAACTAAAATAACAGGTGTAAAATTAATATAATTTTCTAACTCCGGATAACTTATCAGTAAACTCTGATACAAACTAGCATCCAGCTCTTCTTTTTCTAAATAATAAAAGGGAAAAGTTTCAATTTCTGGAATACTACTTAATACTGTTCCAACATTAATGGTTGCTTCGTCCTCCTGATTACCTACAAATACCACTAGGGTTTCTGCATCTATAGCAATATCCATCAACTCTTCCATTGTTATCTTATTTTGATAAACATCTATTTGCATAGTTTCCTCTATCTCTTCATTTACAGGTACATCTTCCCCGTTATTCTTACCAATAAAATCTACCACCAAGTAAACACCTACTCCCAGAACAACCGTTATAACACAAGTAATAATAAATCGTCTCATCTTAAATATTCCTCAAACATAGTCTTAAAAGTATTATACTTAAGTCCAACTTGATATTCATCCCAATAATCTTCTGGATTGATATTTCCAGTCATAAAAGCCGTTTCATTATCATACCCTATTATGCTTCCATTCTTTACAATAACTAATGTTGGTGCAAATATTTCCTGTGTTCCATCATCTAAAGTAGTCAAATAATTCGTTAAAGATAAAACAATACTTTGATAAGTGGCATTTCTATTATCTCTATCTTGATAAAAATCATAATAAAGTATTTCTTCAATTCCCATTTCTTTAGCCGTTTCATTTAAAATATTAGCATAATAACCACTCCATGTATTTGCTGGATACCCCATGAAAATAACAGCATCCCCTTTTAGGGCAGATAATACTTGCGCAGCATTCGCATACTTAAAAACATTGTCTTTACTAACATTCGCATATTCTTGATCAAAACGTTCATTATCTACCACTACATCTGTATCAAAATCTCTGGTTCCCACATAAATAAAACCAATAATAATTACAACAAATAAAATAGCTTGTAAAACACGTTTTACTTTTTTATTCATAAACACTTCACCACATTTTTATTATAGCATTTATTCCCCATAAAATTAAGGAAAACCAACCATTTATTGTTAAATTAGTGTATAGAAAAAGGAAACTTGTGTTAGTTTCCCTTCACTTGATTCATTACTTCTTCAGCAAAGTTATCATTCCGTTTTTCCATACCTTCGCCAACTTCGTAACGAATCATACTAATAATTTCGCCATTATTTTTCTTAACGTATTCAGATACACTCATATCGCCATCTTTAATAAATTGTTGTTCAGCAAGACAAATTTCTTTATAAAACTTCTTTATTCTTCCTTCTACCATTTTTAGAGCAATATCAGCAGGTTTACCTTCAGACATAGCAAGTTCTTTTTGGATCTTGCGTTCACTTTCTACAACATCATCAGGTACGTCACTGATAAATACATAGCTAGGACGCATTGCAGCAGCTTGCATAGCAACGTCTTTGGCAACTGCTTCATCAGCACCTTTAAGTACCGTTAAAACAGCAATTTTTCCACCCATGTGTAGGTAGGAACCAAATACTTCATCATCACTTTTTTCTACTACTTCTACTCTTCTTAGTGATAGCTTTTCACCAATTTTGGCAGTTTTAGCAACAATCAAGTCTTCAATTGTTCCTTCCAAAGTGTTAATTTTAAGTACGCTTTCTAAATCTTTGGCATCACTATCTAAAATGTATGAACCAATTGTATCAATCATACCTGTAAACTCTTCATTTTTACTAACAAAGTCAGTTTCACTATTTACTTCTAGAATAACCGCTTTATTATCTTTAATATAAATGTTTGCAAGTCCTTCAGCAGCAATACGTGATTCTTTCTTAGCACTTTTAGCAATACCTTTTTCTCTTAGCCATTCTACACTAGCATCCATATCGCCATTACATTCTGCTAAAGCTTTCTTACAATCCATCATTCCTGCTCCAGTTATCTCACGGAGCTCTTTTACCATTGCGGCAGTAACTTCCATATATATCCTCCTCTACTTTATTTTAATACATTAATTAAATCGTCTTTTTTCATCGTGCTATAGCCTTTAATACCACGTTCTTTAGCTACAGCTTTAAGTTCAGTTAAAGTCATATCTTCTAAGGCTTTTTCTTTAGTTTCATTTTTTTCTTCTACGACTTCTTCGGCTTTTTCCTCAACTTTTGCTGCTTCTTTTTCTACTTTAGGAGCTTCGGCTTTCGTCTCTTCACTCTTCTTTTCTTCTTCTTTAATTAAGTCATCCATTTTAATTTCTTTTCCTGACTTCTTGTCTTCTTCGGTTACATAATCAACCATTTCAAAACCACGCGCCTCACAAATCGCATTGTTAAGTACTCCCAAAATTACCTTAACACTACGTACTGCATCATCATTACCTGGAATAACAAAATCTACATCATCAGGATCACAATTGGTATCTACTATTCCAAATACCGGAATTCTTAATTTTCTTGCTTCTCTAATGGCATTGATTTCTTTTTTAGGATCAACAATAATTAAAGCGTTTGGTAGCTTATTCATTGCTCTGATACCACATAAAATCTTGTTTAATTTTTCGTATTCCTTCTTAAGTCCAATTACTTCTTTCTTAGGTAATACTTCAAATTTACCAGATGTTTCCATCTCTTCAATTTCTTCAAGTCTTCTAACTCTTCTTCTAATTGTTCTAAAGTTTGTTAGAGTTCCACCAAGCCAACGCTCAGTTACGTAGTAAGACTCACTTCTCTCTGCTTCTTCTTTAGCTGCTTCTTGGGCTTGTTTCTTTGTTCCCACGAACAAGAAAGTTCCTCCATTGTCAGCGATCTTCTTGATTTCTTGATAAGCTTCTTCAAGAAGTTTTGTCGTTTTTTCAAGATCGATAATATAAATATCGTCTCTAGCTCCAAAAATGTATTCTTTCATCTTTGGATTCCATCTTTTTGTTTGATGTCCAAAATGAACACCTGCTTCTAATAAATAACTCATAGAAACAACGGCCATAAATCATCCATCCTTTCGTTTTTACCTCTTAATATCTTCAAGCATAAACACCCACCACTCTTCGCGGCACTCGAGCACTTACTAAATATTAATGTGTATTTGCAATTTATTTGCCAATAGTATTTTACTATACATTATATAAAAAAACAAGTAAATTTTGACTCATCTGAAAGCTTTTTTCTGATACATTTGTCAAAACCCAACAATTTTCTTCAAAAATAACATATAATATGATAAAATATTAACAAGAGGTTATATTTATGGTACAAGAAAAAAAGAAAAATCATGC
The DNA here is from genome assembly GCA_944327405.1 of uncultured Bacilli bacterium. Lineage (GTDB taxonomy): Bacteria > Bacillota_I > Bacilli_A > RF39 > UBA660 > Caccenecus. The sequence continues at coordinate 21,783 of CALVHK010000005.1, forward strand.
CCTGGCAATTTGTTTAATTATTTTAGGAGTTGTTGTTGGTGCTATCCTTATTTGGCTATTTTTAAGTGTAAACAAAGAAATGAAAGCAGAAGCAAGATTAACGGCTATGCGAGATAATATTTTAAATACGGAAAATATTGACATGAAGATTTCTAGTGAAGGCGAATATGCGAAAATTGAAAAAGTAATGAAAGATTACTATCAAGAATATTTTGAATATTATGATGAAGTCGTTGATAACGATTATATTGCTGTTTTCGATAATGTTACTCCAGAGTTCTTAACTTATGAATCCTATAATTTGCCAAAACTGATTGAAGGATTAGATACTTATCAAGAAAAAACAAATCATGGTTTAGATGGAATGATTCACTTGCTTGATGAGCGGGTTATAGAGGCCATGTTTACGGATGCTGATATCGATCACTATTACTTCGATTTTTATAAAGAATTAATGATTCTAGATACCGATCAAGAAACACTGGAAGCTTGGGAAAATTATAAACTTGAAAATGAAACGAAAATGGGTTATATCAGAGAAATGCTTAACATTTTAAACGATCATCCAGATACATGGTATGTCGAATATGATTCCCTATATTTTACCGATAATGAGTTGCTGAATCAATATAATCACTATTACGAAATGACTTTTGAAGACGAAAATGTAGATTATGGCTACCCAGAAAGTAATTTTATGTAAAAATGCTTTTTGGGTATTTTTTCAATAAGCCCATCCCGAAGGAATATTGGGTCTTGAGCTTGCAGTTCTATCAATCATATTATATATTGCCTCATCACTAAAACTATTAGCATAAATATCTAAAAAGCTACTTACAAAATGAGCCTGTTCTTGTTCTTCTTTAGTTCCCGTTGTTACTTGAATGCCAAGATTCAAATAACAAATAAAATTGTTTTTACTTAAAGTGGGACAATGAAATTCTTCTTTAATTAACTGAATTCCTTTCTTGTAATCTTTTTTGAGTCTTAAAAAAGCTTTATCAGGATCAATAAATACTGCATAACCATATTGGTTCGCCCCAATGGCAAAATCTGGACTTAAGGCAACATACCTTGCTGTATCTATATCTCCTTTAATATTTCCTTCATCTGGAATATACTCTTGTGTGAAGGCAAGACTATCACTATACTTTGGTTGACTGAAATGCCATACTAAATAAGTAATTCCCAAAACGATAATTAGAAGAACACTAGTGATAATGAGTATTCTTTTTCTCTTCTTTTTTAATTCTTTTTTATATAAATTAATCGCCATTAAAATTAAATCTTCATTTTCCTTTTTCTTACTTCTTTTTCCTTCCAATAATTCGCCAATACTTAAATCTAAAGTTTTTGATAGTGGCTCTAAAAGAGAAATATCTGGAAATGACTTTCCTCTTTCCCATTTTGATACAGCCTTATCTGTTACATGAAGAATATTAGCTAATTCCTTTTGCGTTAAATTTTTTTCTTTTCTTACTTCGCACAAGAATTTACCAAATTTTTCATTATTCATTTCGCTCACCTAAACCCATTATAAAATAAATACACTATATTTACAATCGACTTTTAGTAGAGTTTATCATCAATTTATGTTAAAATAGAATCGATGTGACATGAAAAAAGTACTAATTAAATTAATTAAACTATATCAAAGAATTCCTGGTGATTTCCATAACCATTGCCGGTATTATCCAACTTGTAGCAATTATGCTATTGAAGCATTAGAAGTTCATGGATTTTTTAAGGGATCGCTCCTTATGATTAAACGAATACTTAAATGCAACCCCTTTTCTAAAGGGGGAATTGATCTGGTACCACCAAAAAACAAGTGAACTTCACTTGCTTATAAGAACTTTTTTTCGAGTTAGTGGCTCATCTAATGGTGGCCTTTTTAAATATTCTTCTTTAATTGTATATTTACACTTTTCTTTATTGCCATAGTATTCTTTTTCAAAACTTTGTAAGACACAGCGAATACGAAGTAAGTTTTTACGATCTAAATATCCCTTCATATTCTGTATAATCATCTCTTTCGTAATAGCAAGAAACATATCATAGTCTACTTCGCCAATGATGTGTAAATAAGGATGAGAACTTCCACCACATAATATTGCTCCATTCCATTCTGTATATGGACCATTTTTACAATTAGGAATAATTAAATGATGAAAAGTAAATATATCATTTGGTGATAATTCATAACCCATAAAGTCTAAATTCATCTCTCTTAATTGAAATTTTCTAATTAAATTTAAACCTGGCTCTTTCATATGCTCACCCTATTTTATTGTATATTTTTTCCTCAAATGTAAAAACCCCATATGGGGCTTAATCATCACTAATGGCGGAGCAGAGAGGATTTGAACCTCCGCGCCAGCATTCGCCGACCTAGATCCTTAGCAGGGACCCCTCTTCAGCCTCTTGAGTACTGCTCCGTTTTTCTAGTACTCTTTAATATTACACTAAAACGGGGATGAAGTCAATCATTTTTTACAAAAATAATCAGCATACACAAATAAAATATTTACTCAACAGAGTTCATTCCAACTTGAAGTCCCAAATTGGGACTTCAAGATTAGTAATTTTTCACGGGTTAATTGAAAGTAAAAGTTTCCAAAAAATCCCTACTGATTACTTCTTTGAATCCTATTATGTTTACAGTACTTTTTCCAACTGTTGCAAATATTGCGACAGTTAAATGAATAAATCCTATTCAAAGTGGTTATTGCAAATTTTGCGACAACCACTTTTTTGCATAGAACAGCCAATTTTACCAATAATAATTTTAGGTGGATGTTATGGAAAATAAAATCGTCAAAAGAATACAAGATGAATTTAAGAATACTCCTGATTTAATCATTAAAAAAGTTAAATTATCTTTACTTGATACGGTCTATGTCCTTTATTTAGAAACGGTTAGTTCGTCCAATAAAGTTAATGATTATATTTTAAAAAATTTAAGTAGTTTTGGAAGCTTTAAAAACACGAAAAAAATAGACATCGCTAGTTTAATTCCCGGCCCTAATACGAAAGAAATTAAAAACTATGATGAAATTGAATACTTTATTACCAATGGTTTTACAATAATTATTCGTGGAAATACTGTTTTAGGAGTAGAGACTAGAGCAGATATAAACCGGGGTATTCCAACACCCGATACCGAACCAGCACCAAATGGGCCAAAAGATGCTTTTAC